>NZ_JAUSZH010000001.1:6882500-7102500 GCF_030817355.1 Streptomyces sp. V1I1
CTGGACGAAACCTGCGAGCTGCTCCTGCACACCCTGCGCCACCCCGGCGACCACGACGACGTCGCGCTGCTCATCGCCCGAGTGCTGCCCTCCGTGCTCAGCCGCACGCCCCGGTCGGAACACGCGTAGCAGTTCTCGATCAGTGCCGGCGCCGGCCGCTGGGGAGCCGTACGGCTTCCAAGTCCTGGGCGACACTGGGCGGGTGATTGTCGAACGCGCGTATGCCCACCTCTCCTCGTACGACGAAAACGCCTGGCCTTGGTCAGTGCCCTGCGTCCGGCAGCTGCTCGACCAAGGGCTGCCCTTCACCGCGCCGGTGACCTTTCTGGTCGGTGAGAACGGCTCGGGGAAGTCGACTTTGGTCGAGGCGCTGGCGGAGGGGTTCGGTCTGGACTCCTACGGTGGCTCCCACGACTGGCGCTACGCCTCCCCGCGTGGCAAGTCGGCGCTCGGCGAGCGGATGAGGTTCGACGCGGCCGCGCGCGGGCGCCGGATGGTAACCAGCTGGTCGGCCCGCAAGGGCTTCTTCCTGCGGGCCGAGACCGCGCTGGACGCCCTGGGCAGGGAGGGGTTCTCGCCGGACTCGGTCAGCCATGGGGAGGGCTTTCTCGCGGCGTTCCGGGGGAAGTTCCTCCACGCCGGGCTCTATGTCCTGGACGAGCCGGAGGCGGCGCTCTCGTTCTCCTCGTGCCTCGAACTGATCGGCCACATCGACCGGTTGACCAAGGAGGGCGGCCAGGTCATCTGTGCCACGCACTCCCCGCTGCTGACCGCCCTGCCGGGCGCGGACATCATCGAGGTCGGCGAGCACGGCATGCGGAGGGTCGCCTGGCGGGAGCTCGGTGTCGTGGACCACTGGCGCCGCTATCTCGCCGACCCACACGCCTATCTGCGGCACATCGTCGACCCGTAGGGGCCTCGGTCAGGTACCGACGTAGGCCGCGAGGTGCTCGCCGGTGAGGGTGGAGCGGGCTGCGACGAGGCTGGCGGGGGTGCCCTCAAAGACGATCTTGCCGCCGTCGTGGCCGGCGCCGGGGCCGAGGTCGATGATCCAGTCGGCGTGCGCCATGACCGCCTGGTGGTGCTCGACGACGATGACCGACTTGCCGGAGTCGACGAGCCGGTCGAGCAGGCCGAGCAGCTGCTCGACATCGGCGAGGTGCAGGCCGGCGGTCGGCTCGTCGAGTACGAAGACGGACCGGCCGCCGCCCTTCTCGGCCATGTGGGTGGCCAGCTTGAGCCGCTGCCGCTCACCGCCGGACAGCGTGGTGAGCGGCTGGCCCAGGCTGAGGTAGCCGAGCCCGACGTCGGCGAGCCGGCCGAGGATGCGGTGCGCGGCCGGCGTGTGCGCCTCGCCGGCGCCGAAGAACTCCTCGGCCTCGGTCACCGACATCGCGAGCACCTCGCTGATGTCGCGCCCGCCGAGGAGGTGGTCCAGCACCGATGCCTCGAACCGCTTCCCCTCGCACTCCTCGCAGGTGGTGGCGACGCCGGCCATCATCGCCAGGTCGGTGTAGATGACGCCGGCGCCGTTGCAGGTGGGGCAGGCGCCCTCGGAGTTGGCGCTGAACAGCGCCGGCTTCACGCCGTTGGCCTTCGCGAACGCCTTGCGGATCGGGTCGAGCAGTCCGGTGTACGTCGCCGGGTTGCTCCGTCGCGAGCCGCGGATCGCGCCCTGGTCGATCGACACCACACCCTCGCCGGCGGGGATCGATCCGTGCACGAGCGAGCTCTTGCCGGAGCCGGCGACCCCGGTGACCACGGTGAGCACCCCGAGCGGGATGTCGACGTCGACGTCGCGCAGGTTGTGCGCCGTCGCGCCGCGGATCTCCAGCGTGCCGGTGGGCTTCCGCACCGTCTCCTTGACGGCGGCCCGGTCGTCGAAATGGCGGCCTGTGACGGTACCGCCGGCCCGCAGCCCCTCGACGGTGCCCTCGAAGCAGACGGTGCCGCCCGCCGTACCGGCGCCGGGGCCGAGGTCGACGACGTGGTCGGCGATCGCGATCGCCTCCGGCTTGTGCTCCACGACGAGCACCGTGTTGCCCTTGTCCCGCAGCCGAAGCAGCAGCTCGTTCATCCGCTGGATGTCGTGGGGGTGCAGGCCGATGGTGGGCTCGTCGAAGACGTAGGTGATGTCGGTGAGCGAGGAGCCGAGGTGGCGGATCATCTTGACGCGCTGCGCCTCGCCGCCCGACAGCGTGCCCGCCGGCCTCTCCAGCGAGAGGTAGCCGAGGCCGATCTCCACGAACGAGTCGAGGGTCCCCTGCAGCGCGGTGAGCAGCGGCGCCACCGACGGCTCGTTGAGTCCGCGGACCCATTCGGCCAGGTCCCTGATCTCCATCGCGCAGGCGTCGGCGATGCTTATCCCGCCGATCCGCGACGACCGGGCCCCCTCGCTGAGCCGGGTGCCGTCGCACTCGGGGCAGGTGGTGAAGGTGACCGCCCGCTCCACGAACGCCCGGATGTGCGGCTGCATCGCCTCCTTGTCCTTGGACAGGAAGGACTTCTGGATCTTGGGGATCAGCCCTTCGTAGGTGAGGTTGATGCCGTTGACCTTCACCTTGGTCGGCTCGCCGTAGAGGAAGTCCTGCATCTCCTGCTTGGTGAACCTGCGGATCGGCTTGTTCGGGTCGAGGAAGCCCGACTGGGCGTAGAGCCCCACCGTCCACTGGCTGTCCGACTTCCAGCCGGGGATGGTGAACGCTCCCTCGGCGAGCGACTTGGAGTCGTCGTAGAGCTGGGTGAGGTCGATGTCGGAGACCTTGCCCCGGCCTTCGCAGTGCGTACACATGCCACCGGTGCGGTTGAAGGTCGCCTTCACCGCTTTCTTGGCACCGCGCTCGACGGTGATCGCACCGCTCGCCCGGACCGAGGCGGTGTTGAAGGAGTACGCGCCGGGCGGGCCGATGTGCGGCTTCCCGAGTCGGCTGAAGAGGATGCGCAGCATCGCGTTGGCGTCGGTGGCGGTGCCGACCGTGGAGCGCGGGTCGGCACCCATCCGCTGCTGGTCGACGCTGATCACCGTCGTCAGCCCGTCGAGTACGTCGACCTCCGGCCGCGCCAGCGTCGGCATGAAGCCCTGCACGAAGGCGCTGTAGGTCTCGTTGATCAGCCGCTGCGACTCCGCGGCGATCGTGCCGAACACCAGAGAGCTCTTGCCCGAGCCGGAGACGCCGGTGAACACCGTCAGCCGGCGCTTCGGGATCTCGACGCTGACGTCCTTGAGGTTGTTCACGCGCGCGCCGTGCACGCGGATCAGATCGTGGCTGTCGGCAGCGAGCAGCGCAGGCGACTGCGTGTCCGTCCTCGTGGCCATGCTCATCGTGTCTCCATCTGTGAGGCGGGGCCGCCTTCGCGGTCTCCGTCGGGGTCGCCTGGCTCGATCTGACCAGCGTCGAGCAGTACGTCTGGTTCTACTTCGTCGGCGCGGTCCGCGGCAACGGCGTCCGCTGTCTACCTGATCGGCCGTGCCCGCCGTGGTGGCGCGACCCCGTCCGGCCGACGCGGGGCCGGGGTCGCGCTCGGCGCAAGAACCAAGGCGTCCGCGGCGCTTCGGCCCGTGGAGTGTCCGGGCCCCGGCCACGCGGCGCGCCCGGCCGAGGCGTCAGACCGACCAGCGGCCGTCGCGCATCAGCTCGCGGTCGGGCGGGCGGCGCAGATGGCCCCCGACCGCCGCCGACGTCGCCCCGGTTCCGGCGCCGGTGACAATCCACTCGGGGACCGGATGCTGCTCCGCGGCCGGCATCTCCGCGGGCGTCTTCGCCGGTACGACCGCGGTGAACGCCAGCCCCAGCAGCCTGCCGAAGTACGCCCCCGCGACGGCGACCGCGCCACCGGTGGCCGCGATCACCGGGGTCCGGGCCGTGACGGCGCCACGCGCGACCGCCTCATCCCGCCGTCCGCCCGGAGGAGCCGGATCGCCTGCGCCGCCCAGGAGTCGGAGCGCTCCATAGCCATGGGCCGGGACCCTACCGCAGGCGGTCCTTACCGCTTGCGGGGCTGATTGAAGCGGAGCATGTTGCCGGCCGGGTCGCGGAAGGCGCAGTCGCGGACGCCGTACGGCTGGTCCATCGGTTCTTGCAACACCTCCCCGCCGGCGGCCTGGATGCGTTCGAAGGTGGCGTCGCAGTCGTCGGTGGAGAAGATCACGCCGCGCAGCATGCCCTTGGCCAGCAGTTCCGCCATCGCCTGCTTGTCGGCCGGCGAGGCGTTGGGGTTGGCGAGCGGCGGTTCGAGGACGATTTCCACGTCCGGCTGCGCGGGTGAGCCGACGGTCACCCAGCGCATCCCCTCGAACGCGACGTCGTTGCGTACCTCCAGGCCGAGGACGTTGCGGTAGAAGGCGAGCGCCTTGTCATGGTCGTCGACTGCGATGAAGCACTGTGCGAGCTTGATGTTCATGCCTCAGACGCTACCGAGGCGGCGGCGGATTCCGCTTCTCCGATCCTGACCGGTCGCGTGAGGATCTTGGCGACGCACGCCGGGATCGCGGCGTCGGCCTCGTGGCGGCGGGCCCGGTAGGCGCTGGGGCCTCCGGCGCTGCCCCGAGCTCCGGCCGCGTTACCTCTCGTTCCATGGGACCAGTGGAGCCAGCCTCGTCACCGCCATGGGTGTTTTCGATAGAAACGCCCAGCTAGCAGCACTGAAGGGCCACCCTGCGCGCGCTCAGGCTGGCCAACTCAAGCGCTAATTGGCCAACTGAAGCGCTAAGTCTCAAAATGTCCTCGGCCCGCAGCCAGGAGTGGATTGCATAAATCTACGAGGCTGCGTATAGTCATGCCATCGACGAGGAGGGTTCGATGGCGGTACGAGCAGCAGTGGCAGGAGCGAGCGGTTACGCGGGCGGGGAACTACTCCGGCTGCTCCTCGCTCACCCCGGCGTCGAGATCGGCGCCCTCACCGGCAGCTCCAACGCCGGACAGCGCCTCGGCGGCCTGCAGCCCCACCTGCTGCCGCTTGCCGACCGGGTGCTCCAGCCGACCACCGCCGAGGTGCTCGCCGGGCACGACGTCGTCTTTCTCGCCCTCCCGCACGGGCAGTCGGCCGCTGTGGCCGAGCAGCTCGGCGACGAGGTGCTCGTCGTCGACATGGGCGCAGACTTCCGGCTGAAGGACGCCGCCGACTGGGAGGCGTTCTACGGCTCGCCGCACGCCGGGACCTGGCCCTACGGCCTCCCCGAACTGCCGGGCGCTCGCGCCGCCCTGGTGGGGGCCAAGCGCATCGCGGTGCCCGGCTGCTATCCCACCGCCGTCTCGCTCGCGCTCTTCCCCGCATACGCGGACGGGCTCGCCGAGCCCGAAGCCGTCATCACCGCCGCGTCCGGCACCTCCGGCGCGGGCAAGACGCCCAAGCCGCATCTGCTCGGCTCCGAGGTCATGGGCTCCATGACCCCGTACGGCGTCGGCGGCGGCCACCGGCACACCCCCGAGATGATCCAGAACCTCAGCGCGGCTGCGGGGGAGCGGGTCAGCGTCTCCTTCACGCCGACCCTCGCGCCGATGCCCCGGGGCATCCTCGCCACGTGCAGCGCGAAGGCGAAAAAGGGCGTGACGGCCGATTCCGTACGGGCCGCGTACGAAAAGGCCTTCCAGGACGAGCCGTTCATCTGCCTGCTGCCCGAGGGACGGTGGCCCTCCACCGCGTCCGTGTACGGATCCAACGCCGTCCACATCCAGATCGCGTACGACGAGGCAGCCGGCCGCATCATCGCGATCAGCGCCATGGACAACCTGACCAAGGGCACCGCAGGCGGCGCGGTGCAGAGCATGAACCTCGCCCTCGGGCTCCCCGAGGACACCGGACTTTCCACGATTGGAGTCGCTCCGTGAGCGACGCACGCGCAGCCGCCGGGCTGCAGACAACCTCGAAAGCCGCGCCGCTGCTCCCCCTGCCTTCGGCGGGCGGTACCCCCAGCGCGGGCGGAGAAGCGATCAAGGAGATGCAGTGAGCGTCACGGCAGCCAAGGGATTCTCGGCGGCGGGCATCGCCGCCGGGATCAAGGAGAACGGCAATCCGGACCTGGCCCTCGTGGTCAACAACGGTCCGCGCCGCGCCGCCGCAGGCGTCTTCACCTCCAACCGTGTCAAGGCCGCCCCCGTCCTCTGGTCCGAGCAGGTCCTGCGCGGCGGCGAAGTCACCGCCGTCGTCCTCAACTCCGGTGGCGCCAACGCCTGTACGGGCCCCAAGGGCTTCCAGGACACCCACGCCACCGCCGAGAAGGCCGCCGAGGTCCTTGTCGGCCACAGCGCCGGCGAGGTCGCCGTCGCGTCGACCGGGCTCATCGGCGTACTGCTGCCCATGGACAAGCTGCTGCCCGGCATCGAGCAGGCCGCCGCTGAACTCTCCCCGCACGGCGGCGAGAAGGCCGCCATCGCCATCAAGACCACCGACTCCGTGCACAAGACCGCCGTCGTCGAGGGCGAGGGCTGGACCGTCGGCGGGATGGCCAAGGGCGCGGGCATGCTCGCCCCCGGCCTCGCCACCATGCTCGTCGTCCTCACCACCGACGCCGACCTGGAAGCCGCGACCCTCGACAAGGCCCTGCGCGACGCCACCCGGCTGACCTTCGACCGCATCGACTCCGACGGCTGCATGTCCACCAACGACACCGTGCTGCTGCTCGCCTCCGGAGCCAGCGAGATCACGCCCCGGTACGAGGAGTTCGCCGAGGCCGTCAAGAGCGTCTGTGACGACCTCGCCCGTCAGCTGATCGGCGACGCCGAGGGCGCCTCCAAGGACATCCGCATCGAGGTGATCAACGCCGCGACCGAGGACGACGCCGTCGAGGTGGGCCGTTCCATCGCCCGTAACAACCTCCTCAAGTGCGCCATCCACGGCGAGGACCCCAACTGGGGCCGGGTGCTGTCCGCCATCGGCACCACGAAGGCCGTCTTCGAGCCCGACCGGCTCAACGTCGCCATCAACGACGTATGGGTCTGCAAGAACGGCGGCGTAGGTGAGGACCGTGAGCTCGTCGACATGCGCTACCGCGAGGTGAAGATCACCGCCGACCTCGCCGCCGGGTCCGAGTCCGCCGTCATCTGGGCCAACGACCTCACCGCCGACTACGTCCACGAGAACAGCGCGTACTCCTCCTGAGGACTCATGAGCACTCGTAAGCACACCGCACTGCCCAAAGCCCAGATCCTCATCGAGGCGCTGCCCTGGCTGACCCGGCACAACGGCAAGACCGTCGTCATCAAATTCGGCGGCAACGCCATGATCGACGAGGACCTCAAGGCGGCCTTCGCCCAGGACGTCGTCTTCCTGCGCCAGGCCGGGCTCAAGCCGGTCGTCGTGCACGGCGGCGGCCCGCAGATCAGCGCCCAGCTCGACAAGCAGGGCCTGGTCAGCGAGTTCAAGGCGGGCCTGCGGGTCACCACGCCCGAAGCCATGGACGTCGTACGGATGGTGCTGGCCGGCCAGGTCCAGCGCGAGCTCGTCGGGCTGCTCAACCAGCACGGCCCGCTCGCCGTCGGCATGACCGGCGAGGACGCCCACACCATCACCGCCACCAAGCATCAGCCGCAGATCGACGGCGAACTGGTCGACATCGGCCGGGTCGGCGAGATCACCAAGATCGACCCGGGTGCCATCGAGGCGCTGCTGGACGACGGCCGTATCCCGGTCATCTCCTCCATCGCCCGCTCCGCCGACGACCACCACGTCTACAACGTCAACGCCGACACCGCCGCTGCCGCGCTCGCCGCCGCGCTCGGCGCCGAGACGCTGATGGTGCTCACCGATGTGGAGGGGCTCTACGAGGACTGGCCGAGCAGCGACGAGGTGATCAGCAGGCTCACCGCGAGCCAGCTGGAGAAGCTGCTGCCCGACCTCTCCAGCGGCATGGTCCCCAAGATGGAGGGGTGCCTGTTCGCCGTACGCAACGGGGTCAACACCGCCCGCGTGCTCGACGGCCGCGTCCCGCACTCGATCCTGCTGGAGATCTTCACCGACGAGGGCATCGGCACGATGGTCGTGCCCGACGGACAGGGGGAATCATGAGCAACCAGGAATTCGCGCAGCGCTGGCAGGGCGTGATGACCGACAACTACGGCACGCCGAAGCTGTCCCTCGTCCGCGGCGAGGGCGCCAAGGTCTGGGACGCGGACGGCGTCGAGTACACCGACTTCGTCGGCGGCATCGCCGTGAACGCGCTGGGCCACGCCCACCCCGCCGTCGTCGGGGCCGTCTCCCGGCAGATCGCCTCCCTCGGCCATGTCTCCAACCTGTACGTCGCCGAGCCGCCCGTCGCACTGGCGGAGCGCCTCATCCAGCTCGTCGGCCGCCCCGGACGCGTCTTCTTCTGCAACTCGGGCGCGGAGGCCAACGAAGCCGCCTTCAAGATCGGCCGGCTGACGGGCCGTAAGCACATGGTCGCCACCCACGGCGGCTTCCACGGCCGCACCATGGGGTCGCTGGCGCTCACCGGCCAGCCGGGAAAGCAGGAGCCGTTCCTGCCGCTGCCCGGGGACGTCACGCACGTTGAGTACGGAGACGCCGAAGCGCTGCGGGCCGTGGTCACCGAAGAGACCGCGCTTGTGATCATCGAACCGATCCAGGGCGAGAACGGCGTGGTCGTGCCGCCCAAGGGCTATCTGGAGGCCGCCCGGGAGATCACCCGGGCCACCGGCACGCTGCTCGTGCTCGACGAGGTCCAGACGGGCATCGGCCGGACAGGACACTGGTTCGAGCACCAGGCCCACCAGGGCGTCGAGCCCGATCTGGTCACGCTCGCCAAGGGGCTCGGCGGCGGGCTCCCCATCGGCGCGACCATCGCCTTCGGCGAGGCCGCCGAGCTGCTGAAGCCCGGCCAGCACGGCACCACCTTCGGCGGGAACCCGGTCGCCTGCGCCGCCGGACTCGCCGTACTCGACACCCTCGCGGCCGGTGGAACCCTCGACGAGGTCAAGCGCCTCGGCGAGAAACTGCGGGACGGAATCGAATCCCTGGGCCACCCGCTGGTCTCCCATGTCCGTGGCGCGGGCCTGCTGCTGGGTATCGTGCTCACCGAGCCCCTCGCGCCCCAGGCGCAGCAGGCGGCTCAGAGCGCCGGCTTCCTGGTGAACGCGCCTGCCCCCGATGTCGTACGGCTGATGCCTCCACTGGTCATCGGCGAGGCCGAGGTGGACGCGTTCCTCGGGGCCCTGCCCGGCGTTCTCGACGCAGCAAGCGGGGATGGACGATCCGGAGAATGAGACGACGATGACCGAGGCGCAGGACACCGAGCACGGCGGGCCCGCCGTTCCGCAGACCCGTACGGCCCGCCACCGCCGGATCGTGGACATCCTCAACCGGCAGCCGGTGCGCTCGCAGAGCCAGCTCGCCAAGCTCCTCGCGGACAACGGACTGAGCGTCACCCAGGCGACTCTCTCCCGCGACCTCGACGAGCTGGGCGCGGTGAAGATCCGCAACACCGGCGGCGAGCTGATCTACGCGGTGCCCAGCGAGGGCGGCTTCCGCACCCCGCATGCCCCGCTCGGTGAGTCGGCGAAGGAGGAGCGCATGCGTCGCCTCTCCGGCGAACTGCTGATCTCGGCCGAGGCGTCGGCCAACCTTGTGGTGCTGCGTACGCCGCCGGGCGCGGCCCAGTTCCTCGCCTCGGCCATCGACCAGGCCGAACTGCACGACATCCTCGGCACCATCGCGGGCGACGACACGCTGCTGCTCATCAGCCGCGACCCGGTGGGCGGTCAGGCGCTCGCGGACCATCTGCTGCGCCTGGCCCAGAACGACCGCTGAGGCCGTCGGCGGTCCGGTCGTCAGGCAGTCAACTTCGCCGTGTGCCGGGCGAATCCGCTGGTCCGCCAGGTGCTGCCGTCGGCATTGACCGCAAAGCCCTCGGTGCCGGGCAGCTCCTCCAGCCAGTCGCGGGCCCGCCCGCCCATGGCGTACGCGGCGGTCGCCCTGGCGTCCGCGTGGGTCAGCCCCGGGCAGACGACGGTCATCGACGCCAGGACTTCGGCGGGAGGCCGGCGGGTGTGCGGATCGAGAATGTGGCAGCCGCGCTCGGCCGGGCCCGATGTTGCGACGGCGAGGCCCTCGTCGGCCTCGATCACCGTGACAAGCTCGCCCGGGTGCAGCGGGTCACTGACGCCCACCCGCCAGGGGCCGCCGTACAGCTGGATGTCGCCGCCTCCGTTGAGGCAGACCGAATCCGCACCGGACGAGGCGAGCATGCGGACCGCGCACTCCACCGCCCAGCCCTTGACCAGACCGGTCGGATCCAGCTCGCCGGCGTACCGGGCGGTGAACCAGCCGTCGCTCTCGCGCTCCGCGTCCGCGCACAGATCGAGCACTTCGGCGACCTCGGAGACACAGTCTCCGAGCGAGAGTTCGCCGCGGGCGAGCCGGCTGAGCTGGCTGCCCGGACGGTACGTCGAGAAGGTCTCGTCCACGCGGTGCAGACCGGCCACGGCGGCGGCGAGTCCGGCGCGCACCCTGGGAGAGTCGCTGCTGTCGGCGATACGGATGTCGAACGAGAAGACCGTGCCCATGGAGTGCTCGACATGGCGCAGGCGCTCTGGGCCGCCGGGCATCACAGGCCCGCCTTGTCGAGCGCGCTCTGCAGGGACTTGATGTAGCCCTCGCTCGTGTAGCTGGCGCCGGAGACCGCGTCGATCTGCGCGCTCTGTGCCTTGACCGCTGCCTGGTTCAGTTTGGGCACAGCGCCCGCCGCGATCTGTCGGCTGTTGGCGTCGGAGTCGGGTGCCTTGACGGCGTCGGCCGCGGTGACCTTGCCGCCACTGACCGTGATCCGGACCTGCACCGGGCCGTACTGGGTGTCGGCCACGTCGCCGAGGACGGTCTTCGCCGCCGGGGCGCCACCGGAGCCGGAACCCGAGCCGGAGCCGGAGTCCGAGTCCGAGCCGGAGCCCGACGCCGCACCCGAACCCGAGTCCCCTGCCCCGGGCTGTGCCCCGGCCTGCGCGCCGGACCCGTCGCTGCCGGAATCCCCGGCACCGGAGCCCACCGCCCCCGCGGCCCCGGCCTTGTCGAGCGCGCTCTGCAGGGACTTGATGTAGCCCTCGCTGGTGTAACTGGCCCCGGAGACCGCGTCGATCTGTGCGCTCTGCGCCGTCATCACGGCCTGGTTGAGCTTGGGGATCGCGCCCGCGGCGATCTGCCGGCTCTTGGCGTCGGCGCTGGGCGCCTTCACCGCCTGCGCCCCGGTGATTCTGCCGCCGCTGAGGGTGAGTTGGACCTGGACGTCGCCGTACTGCGTGGCGGCCACGTCACCGAGCACTGTCTCTCCCCCCGCGGCCACGGCCCCGTTCCCGGCGGACGCCGAGCCGGCGGGCGGAACCTGGGAGCCTGCCTGCGACGACGCCTCGGCCACGGTGTTCCCCGGCTGCTTCAGTGCGAGCAGCAGGACGACACTGGACGCGGTGGCGGCGACGCCGATCATGATCCGGCGAAGCGGATGTTTCCTCTTCAAGGACGGCCTCACATCTCGAAGGACTCGTGGTGGATCCGGCGGGACGGCACTCCTGCTTCGCGCAGTGCCTGGTACGACTCCTCGGCGAGACCGGGCGGCCCGCAGAGATAGACGTCGTGCGCGTCGATGTCGGGCAGCACTTCCTTCAGCCGCTCGGCGGTGATCTCGGGCCGTGCCCCGTCAGGACCGTTCACGGCGTACATCAGCTGTGCGTCCCGGCGCTCGGCGATCTGCTGGAGCTCGTCCCAGAGCGCAAGGTCCTGCTTCTTGCTGGCCCGGTAGAGCAGCGTCAGGTCGCCGGGGCCGCCGGGCAGCGTCTCGAACAGTGCCCGCAGCGGGGTGATTCCGGCGCCGCCCGCGATCAGCAGTACCTTGTTGCGGCTCCGACGGCCGGCGGTCATGGCTCCGTACGGGCCCTCCGCCCAGATCCGCGTCCCCGGCTCCAGCCGGGAGAGGGCCGTGCTGTGCTTGCCGACCGCCTTGACGGTGATACGCATCAGATTGGGCCGCGGCGGGGCGGAGAGCGAGTACGGATTGGCACTCCAGCGCAGCCCCTTGGTGAGGAACCGCCAGCGGAAGAACTGACCAGCCTCGGCGCCGAGCCGGTGCAGCCGTCGCCCGCTGATCAGCACGGAGACCACACCGGGTGCCTCGTCCACGGTCGACTCGACCCGCATCCGGTGCCAGAGGTTGAGCCGCACGGGGGAGAGGACGCGGTACCAGAGCAGCAGCGCGCCGACCGCTCCGTACAGCACGTACCAGACAGTGCGCACCGTCGGGTTCGCCACGAACTCGGCACCCGTCGCCAGCTGGTGCCAGAAGGTCAGATACACCGCGACATAGGTGAGAAGGTGCAGGTAGTACCACGTCTCGTAGGCCATCCGTCGGCGTACGACCCCGGCCGAGACGAAGCCGATGAGCAGCAGGAGCCCGGTGCCGATCGCCGCCTTGATCATTTCGGGGAAGTCGACGACGACGGTGACGGTCTGCTCCACGAGGCCGGTACGGGCCTGGACGGCGTACCCCCAGACGGTCAGCACGACATGCGCGACGATCAGACTGATCGCATAGCGGCCGCTCATCGCGTGCCAGCGCGTCACCCGGTCGGAACCCACCCGCCGTTCCAGCGCCGGGACGCGTGCCATCAGCAGCACCACCAGCGCGATCATGTATCCGCCCAGCAGACCGGTGATCCTGCCGGCACCGATCAGCCACTCGGCTGTGGTCATGTGCACCACCGCCGTGTTCTGCCACCACAGGGACAGCACGGCCACCGCCCCCGCCCAGGCGACGGCCAGCAGCGCCACCGCCGGGTCACGCCGGGGGCGGATCGCCCGCATGGTCTGGCGTCTTGCGGCCCGACCGCTCTGCAACATCGCCACGACTAGCTCCTCGGCTGTACCACTTTCGCGTACGGGGATACGCATGCGAGGCGCGTGGAGTTCAACTCGAGGGACGCTTGTGCAATCTGTGAGTCGCCGGCCCGGTCAGTAACGGGTGATACGGCTCAGGGCGTCGGCGGCAGCGGAAGCGGCAGCCCCGGGAGCCCGTCGATGCTGCTGGCGATGTGCTCCTTCTTGTGGAAGTAGCTGTCGAGACTCTCGTCGTCCTCGCGCTCGAACCGCCTGGCGTGCAGATCCCGGTCCTCGTCG
The DNA here is from genome assembly GCF_030817355.1 of Streptomyces sp. V1I1. Classification (NCBI taxonomy): domain Bacteria; kingdom Bacillati; phylum Actinomycetota; class Actinomycetes; order Kitasatosporales; family Streptomycetaceae; genus Streptomyces; species Streptomyces sp. V1I1. The sequence goes on from NZ_JAUSZH010000001.1 coordinate 6,895,590, forward strand.
TACGTCATGAAGGGCACTGCGTATCCGCAGGTGTCGCGGACGAGTTCGGCTGTCACCACGATGATCGCGCGCAGCCCGTGCCTGGTCGGATCGATGTCGGGGAAGCTGGCGAGGAGTTCCTTGAAGCGCGGGTCGTCTCGGAAGACGGGCTCACCGCGGCCGTGCACGCGCACGATGTTCGGCGGCCCCTGGAAGGCGCACCACATCAGGGTGATGCGGCCGTTCTCCCGGAGGTGGGCGATGGTCTCGGCGTTGCTGCCGGCGAAGTCGAGGTAGGCCACGGTCTGCTCGTCGAGGACCGCGAAGGAGCCGGTGAGGCCCTTGGGGGAGAGGTTGATCGTGCCGTCACCGCCGAGTGGTGCGGTGGCGGTGAAGAACATCTGCTGCTCTTCGATGAAGGTGCGCAGTCGGCCGTCTATCCGCTCATAGATCTTTCCCATGCCATGGATTATTGGTGATCGGGGACGTCCGCCGCGTTCGATTTCACCCGGTGATACCCAACTCCCGCCGCAGCCGTGCCAGTACGTAGTCGCTGAACAGATGCGTGCAGCGGTCCAGGAGCGCGGCCACCTCGGCGTCGCCGCGCGGCACTCCGGCCGGCGGCACCACCCACAGCTGGATCGCCGGACCGGCCAGCGCCTTAAGCGGCCATCGCCCACCTGGTCCGAAAGTCCCTGATCACTGCCGCTCCCCCCGGTCGTGCCCGCGAAGCGCCAATCGTAGGCGCGGTGCATGGCCCGACGCCGCCGAATATGTGCACGCCCACAGAGCGCGTTGACAAAACATACGGAGGTCTGCATAGTTATACCCATCACCGACTGTACCGTAAGGAGAAACCAGTGACCGAGCGCGTCGTACTCGCCTACTCGGGCGGTCTGGACACCTCTGTCGCCATCGGCTGGATCGCCGAGGAGACGGGCGCCGAGGTCATCGCCGTTGCCGTGGACGTCGGCCAGGGCGGCGAGGACCTGGACGTCATCCGCAAGCGCGCGCTCGCCTGCGGTGCCGTCGAGGCCGAAGTGGCGGACGCCAAGGACGAGTTCGCCGACGAGTACTGCCTTCCGGCGATCAAGGCCAACGCCCTTTACATGGACCGCTACCCGCTGGTCTCCGCCCTCTCCCGGCCGACGATCGTCAAGCACCTCGTCGCCGCCGCCAAGAAGCACAACGCGGGCATCGTCGCCCACGGCTGCACCGGCAAGGGCAACGACCAGGTCCGCTTCGAGGCCGGTATCTCCGCGCTCGGCCCGGACCTGAAGTGCATCGCCCCGGTCCGTGACTATGCGATGACCCGGGACAAGGCGATCGCCTTCTGCGAGGAGAAGCAGCTCCCGATCGCGACCACCAAGAAGTCGCCGTACTCCATCGACCAGAACGTCTTCGGGCGGGCCGTCGAGACCGGCTTCCTGGAGGACATCTGGAACGCGCCGATCGAGGACATCTACGAGTACACGTCGAACCCGGCGGAGCCGCGCGAGGCAGACGAGGTCGTCATCTCCTTCAAGGAGGGCGTCCCGGTCGCCATCGACGGCAAGCCCGTCACCGTCCTGCAGGCGATCCAGCAGCTCAACGAGCGGGCCGGCGGCCAGGGCATCGGCCGGATCGACATGGTCGAGGACCGTCTTGTCGGCATCAAGTCCCGTGAGGTGTACGAGGCGCCGGGCGCGATCGCGCTGATCACCGCGCACCAGGAGCTGGAGAACGTCACGGTCGAGCGGGAACTCGCCCGGTACAAGCGGCAGGTCGAGCAGCGCTGGGGCGAGCTGGTCTACGACGGCCTGTGGTTCTCGCCGCTGAAGCGGGCCCTGGACGGCTTCATCAACGAGGCCAACCAGCACGTCACCGGCGACATCCGGATGACCCTGCACGGCGGCCGTGCCGTCGTCACCGGCCGGAAGTCCGAGGAGTCGCTGTACGACTTCAACCTGGCGACCTACGACTCGGGTGACACGTTCGACCAGTCGAAGGCGCAGGGCTTCATCGAACTCTTCGGCCTGTCGTCGAAGATCGCCGCCAAGCGGGACCTGATCTGAGCAGTAGCGTGATTTCCGCCTCCTCACCCCCGGGGTGGGGAGGCGGTCGTACATCCACAGCCTTGAGGAGCACAGCAGTGAGCAGCAACAGCGGTGACGTCCGGCTCTGGGGCGGCCGTTTCGCCGACGGTCCCGCCGAGGCGCTGGCCAAGCTGTCCGCGTCCGTCCACTTCGACTGGCGGCTCGCGCCGTACGACATCGCGGGGTCCCGCGCCCACGCGCGCGTGCTGCACAAGGCGGGGCTGCTCACCGAGGACGAGCTGGCCCGGATGCTTGCCGGGCTCGACCGGCTCGAAGCGGATGTGGCGGACGGCTCTTTCGTGGGCACGATCGCCGACGAGGACGTGCACACCGCCCTGGAGCGGGGGCTGCTGGAGCGCCTGGGCCCCGACCTCGGTGGCAAGCTGCGGGCCGGGCGCTCGCGGAACGACCAGGTCGCGACGCTCTTCCGGATGTATCTGCGGGACCACGCGCGGATCATCGGGGGCCTGATCGCCGATCTCCAGGACGCGCTGGTGGGTCTGGCCGAGGCGCACCCCGATGTGGCGATGCCGGGCCGTACGCACCTTCAGCACGCGCAGCCGGTGCTCTTCGCGCACCATGTGCTGGCCCATGTCCAGTCGCTGTCCCGGGATGCCGAGCGGCTTCGCCAGTGGGACGAGCGCACGGCGGTCTCCCCGTACGGCTCGGGCGCCCTGGCCGGGTCCTCCCTCGGCCTTGACCCGGAGTCGGTGGCCAAGGACCTCGGCTTCGAGCACGGCTCCGTGGGCAACTCCATCGACGGCACGGCGTCGCGTGACTTCGTCGCCGAGTTCGCCTTCATCACCGCGATGATCGGCGTGAACCTCTCCCGTATCGCGGAGGAGGTCATCATCTGGAACACGAAGGAGTTCTCCTTCGTCACCCTGCACGACGCCTTCTCCACCGGTTCGTCGATCATGCCGCAGAAGAAGAATCCGGACATCGCGGAGCTCGCGCGCGGCAAGTCCGGCCGCCTCATCGGCAACCTGACGGGCTTGCTCGCCACCCTGAAGGCCCTGCCCCTCGCGTACAACCGCGACCTCCAGGAGGACAAGGAGCCGGTTTTCGACTCCTGTGACCAGCTGGAGGTCCTGCTCCCGGCGTTCACCGGCATGATGGCGACGCTCACGGTCAACCGGGAGCGGATGGAAGAGCTTGCCCCGGCCGGCTTCTCTCTCGCCACCGACATCGCCGAGTGGCTGGTCAAGCAGGGTGTGCCGTTCCGGGCCGCGCACGAGGTCGCGGGCGAGTGCGTCAAGGAGTGCGAGGCGCGGGGGATCGAGCTGGACCAGCTGACTGATGCTCAGTTCGCCAAGATTTCTCCGCATCTGACACCAGATGTCCGCAAGGTTCTCAATGTGCCCGGCGCGCTCGCCTCGCGCAGCGGCCGTGGGGGCACGGCGCCCTCCGCGGTGGCCGTCCAACTCGCCGAAGTGAAGGCCGATCTGGCCGCACAGCGGGCGTGGGCGGACGCCAAGCGCTGACCTTCGTACGCGAATCGCAGCCGCACCGGCCGGGGCGTACGTCCTGGCCGGTGTGACATTTGCGGACGGCGCGAGTCTTGACGTGTCAGTAACTTGGAGGCAAATATTCCGTAACCCGGTCGGCATTGCCGAACGCTTCCGCGTCGACCGGTGCACGGAAAGGCCCCCACGTCATGCGTCTGCGCACCCTCATCCGCCCGCTGGTCTCCGCCGTCGCGGTGGCGGTTCTCGGCGCCGCGGGGCTCGCCGCATCCGGATCCGCCTCGGCCGCGGACACCGCCGTCGCCCCGCCCGGTGCGAACGACTGGTCCTGCAAGCCGGACGCGGCACATCCGCAGCCGGTCATCCTGGTCAACGGCACGTTCAAGTCGATGGCCGAGAACTGGGCCGTGCTCTCCTCGCGGTTGGCCGCCGAGGGCTACTGCGTCTTCGCGTTCGACTACGGGGACATGGCCACTGCCCCGATCCCCGACTCGGCGGCACAGTTGCGCGACTTCGTCGACACCGTGCGCAGCCGAACGGGCGCCAAGAGGGTCGACCTCGTCGGCCACAGCCAGGGCGGCATGATGCCGCGCTACTACGTGAAGTTCCTCGGTGGCGCGACAAAGGTCGACGATCTGGTCGGCATCGTGCCGTCCAACCACGGCACCAGCAACCCGCTGGCGATCGCAGCCGGTGCCACCGTCTGCCCGGCCTGTGTGGACCAGACTGCGGGCTCCCCGCTGCTGACGAAGCTCAACGCCGACCCCGAGGCTCCGGCCGGCCCCGACTACACCCAGATCGCGACTCGGTACGACGAGGTCGTGGTGCCGTACACCAGCGCGTATCTCACGGGCTCTGACCGGTACGTCACCAATGTGCTGCTCCAGGACGCCTGTCCGGTCAACACCTCGGAGCACGACCAGGCACCCAAGGATGCGGTCGTCGCCCAGTGGGTGCTCAATGCCCTGGGGCGGTCCGGCCCCGCCGACCCGGGCTTCCGGCCCGACTGCCTGCCCGTCGGCTGATCTTCGGCTGACCTTCAGCCGCCTGACCGGAGGAGCCTTGTCGCCGGTCAGGCGGCTTTCGGCGTTCCTGGGCGAACGCTGTCGTGAGACAGTGCAGCCCCTCATGAGACAAAGATGTCTCACGAGGGGTATAGTTGTCTCATGCCTGTTGACCGGACACACGTGCTGCACGAAGCCGCTGCCCTGCTCGCCCGTAAGTCCACCGCCACCATGGACGAGGTCGCCCGTGCCGCCGGTATCGGCCGTGCCACCCTGCACCGGCACTTCGCCGGGCGGAACGCGCTGGTCAAGGCGCTGGAGCAGCTCGGCATCCAGGAGTTCGAGGCCGCGCTCGACCGGGCGCGGCTCGAGGTGGGTGGGGCCGGTGACGGGCTGCGGCGGCTCATCGCCGAGATGGAGCCCGCAGCCGATCTGCTGGCCTTTCTCGTCACCGAGAACCAGCTCTTCGAGGGCGACCAGGTCAACGAAGGCTGGGCCAGGCTCGATGCCCGGGTGTCCGCGCTCTTCCGGCGTGGCCAGGATCAGGGCGAGTTCCGGATCGACCTGACGCCCGCATGGCTGACCGAGGCTCTCTACGGCCTCATCGGCAGCTGCGCCTGGGCCGTCATGGACGGCCGGGTCGCCAAGAACGACTTCCAGTACATGATCGCCGAGCTGCTGCTCGGCGGAGCACGACGGAGTGTGGAGAAATGAGCAGCACCCTCCAGCGCACGAGCGGGACGGACGAAACCGTATACCGCCGCGGGCGCTGGCTCGCGCTCGCGGTACTCGTCCTGGCCGTCCTCCTGGTGGCCGTCGACGCCACCGTCCTCGGCCTCGCCACCCCCTTCCTCAGCGAGGACCTCAAGCCCTCGGGCACCCAGCTGCTGTGGATCGGTGACGTCTACTCATTCGTCATCGCGGGCCTGCTCGTCTCCATGGGCAGCCTCGGTGACCGCATCGGCCGCAAGAAGCTGCTGCTGCTCGGGTCCGTCGCGTTCGGCGCGGTCTCCGTCCTCAACGCGTACGCCACCAGCCCCGAGATGATGATTCTCGCCAGGGCGCTGCTCGGCGTCGCCGGCGCGACTCTGATGCCCTCCACCCTCGCGCTGATCCGCAACATCTTCCACGACCCCAAGGAGCGCAGCCTCGCCATCGGCATCTGGGGTGCGACGGCCTCGGCCGGCGCGGCCGTCGGGCCGGTCGTCGGCGGCTTCCTGCTGGAGCACTTCTGGTGGGGCTCGGTCTTCCTGATCAACCTGCCCGTCATGGCCGTCCTGGTGCTCGTCGGCGTCAAGCTGCTGCCCGAGTCGAAGAACCCGGTGGCCGGCCCCTGGGACCTGATCAGCGTCGTACTGTCCCTCGTCGGCATGGTCGGTGTGGTCTACGCCGTCAAGGAGGCGGCGACACACGGAGCGAGCTGGGAGGCCGGCGGCGCGGCGGTGATCGGTCTCGCTGCGCTGTACGGCTTCGTACGCAGGCAGTTGACGCTGCCGACACCGCTTCTCGACATGCGGCTGTTCCGGCACCGCGGCTTCTCCGCCGCCGTTCTCGCCGATCTGCTCACCATCCTCGGCCTGTCCGGACTGGTCTTCTTCCTCTCCCAGTTCCTGCAACTGGTCCAGGGCCGGGAGCCGTTGGAGGCGGGTCTTGCCGAACTGCCCGCGGCGATCGGCGCGGTGGCCACCGGTCTGATCGCGGGCACCTTCGCCCGCCGGTTCTCCGTACGGTCCGTGGTGGCCGGCGGTCTCGCCGCCGTCGGACTCGCCCTCGCCGTGCTGACCCTGCTCGACCAGTCCACCGGCTATCCACTGCTCGGCGCGGCCCTGCTGGTCGTCGGTGTCGGCGCCGGATTCTCCTTCACCGTCACCGCGGACGTCATTTTGTCGAGCGTTCCGAAGGAGCAGGCGGGCGCCGCGTCCGCGGTCTCGGAGACGGCGTACGAACTGGGCGCGGCGCTCGGTATCGCGCTGCTCGGCTCCATCGTCACCGGCGTGTACCGCGGGTTCACGGCCCCGGCGGGTGTCCCGGCCGGTACGGTGTCGGCGGCCCACGAGTCGCTCGGCGGCGCCGTCGAGGCGGCGACGACGCTGCCGCGCCAGCAGGCCGCCGATCTGATGGCCGCCGCACAGGAGGCGTTCACGGACGGCCTGCGCCTCGCGTCCGGCATCGGCGCGGCGGTACTCCTGGCCACCGCGGTGGCGGCGTGGTTCCTGCTGCGCGGTCAGCAACTCGAGGACGGCCTCGAACACCCGTAAGGCCGAAAGTCCTCGCACCGCACACGAAAGGGCGGGCCCCGACCGGGGCCCGCCCTTCACGCCGACAACACCCCCGCGGCGGTCAGGCCGCCTTCGCCTTGGTCGCGTACATGTCCACGTACTCCTGCCCCGACAGCTCCATGACCTCCGCCATCACCGAGTCCGTGACCGCCCGCAGCACATAGCGGTCGCGGTCCATCCCCTCGTAGCGCGAGAACTCCATCGGCTCGCCGAAGCGGACCGTCACCCGGCCCGGCCGCGGCAGTCCCGCTCCGCCCGGCTGGAGCTTGTCCGTGCCGATCACCGCGAACGGGACCACCGGCGCGCCGGTCATCAGCGTCAGCCGGGCGATGCCCGTACGGCCTCGGTAGAGCCGGCCGTCGGGGGAGCGGGTGCCCTCCGGGTAGATGCCGAAGATCTTGCCCTCCTCCAGCACCCGGCGGCCCGTCATCAGCGCGGCCACACCGCCGTTGGCGCCGTCGCGGTCCACCGGGATCATGCCGCAGCCGGTGAAGAACCAGGCCATCAGCCGGCCCTTGAAGCCCTTGCCCGTGACGTACTCGTCCTTGCCGATGAAGTAGACCGGACGGGCGCACACGAGCGGCATGATCATTGAGTCGATGAACGTCAGGTGGTTTCCGGCGAGGATGACTGGACCGGTCCCGGGAATGTTCTCGGCACCTTCCACGCGGGGGCGGAACATCAGGCGCAGGATCGGGCCGAGCACTGCCTTGATGAGCGACAAGCGGGACAACGGGTCCTCCGGTGTCATGGACGGTGTCGTGGGGGCGGACGGTGGCGGCAGGCTAAGTCTCTGCAGGTGAGGACGATACTCGTGGGTCAACCTGATCGCACATCGGGTTCACGGAGCGGATACGCAGTGTTGACGTGTGTTTTCGCTGAGTTCGCCCAGGGTCTGCCGTAGGTAAGGCGTTGCCGCCTAGCATCAGGCGTCGCTCGACAGGTGCGGGACATCACACGCGGGACAGACGGAGGAAAGTCGATGACACAGGGTGCTGACACAAGTCCGGGGCGCCGGACGGTACTAGGAGCGGCGGTGCTCGGCACGGCCGCTCTCGGCGTCGGCGGCGCCACCGCGGCGCGCGCAGAGGCCGGCGAGCGCCAGGGCGGCCATGGATCCTCGTACCGGGATCTGCCCCGTCCGACCGTCATCGCCCACCGCGGCGCCAGCGGCTACCGGCCCGAGCACACCATCGGCTCCTACCAGCTGGCCCTCGACATGGGCGCGCACGTCATCGAGCAGGACCTGGTGCCCACCAAGGACGGCCATCTCGTATGCCGTCACGAGAACGACATCACGGGTACCACGGATGTCGCCGCGCACCCGGAGTTCGCCTCCCGCAAGACCACCAAGTCCGTCGACGGCGTCAGCCTCACGGGCTGGTTCACCGAGGACTTCACGCTCGCCGAGCTGAAGACGCTGCGCGCCAAGGAGCGGATACCCGGCACCCGTCAGGAGAACACCCTTTACGACGGCCGCTGGGCCGTGCCCACCTTCGAGGAGGTGCTGCGCTGGGCGGAGAAGGAAGGCCGCCGGCGCGGCCGTCCCGTCTGGCTCCATGTCGAGACCAAGCACCCCACGTACTTCCGCAAGCTGGGGCTCGGTCTTGAGGAGCGGCTGGCCAAGCTGCTGCGCCGGTACGGACGCGACCGCCACGACTCCCCGGTCTTCCTCCAGTCGTTCGAGCCGAGCAGCATGGAGCGGATGGCCAAGCTCGTCTCCTCGCCGCGTGTCGTCCTGCTCTGGACCGCGGACGACCGCCCATGGGACTTCCGCGAGGCCGGTGACCCGCGCACGGTCGCCGATCTGGTCAAGCCCGAGGGCCTGAAGTGGATCGCGGGCTTCGCCCAGGGCATCGGGCCTGTCCTCGACCTGATCATCCCCAAGGACGCGAGCGGCAAGCTCGGCACGCCGACGACGCTGGTACGGGACGCGCACGCCAAGGGCCTGATCCTGCACCCGTACACGATGCGCAACGAGAACAGCTTCCTGCCCGCCGACTTCCGGCGCGGCACCGACCCGAACGCGTACGGCGACGCTTTCGGCGCGTTCAAGGTCTATTTCGAGACCGGCATCGACGGCATCTTCACCGACAACGCCGACACCGGGCTGCTCGCCGCAGCCGACTTCCGCGGCTGACGGCTGACGGCTGACGGAGCCCATCCGTCCGTACGGGTGAGTGTGCTGTCGCGCGGCAACCGCCGCCGCGCGACAGCACGTCCCGCAGGGCATGACCCTTCGCCACGAAACCGCCGTCCATGTGGTCAGCGCGCTGCGCTCGCTGGTGAGCGCCGAGGCGAGGGCGGAGGCGCCGGCCGCCGCGATGGAGGCCCGTGACCTCGAACAGGCCGTCTGGGTACGGCTCCTCGAGCGGCTCGGCGGGGACGGTCTGCCGCCGGACGCCGCCCGCTGGGTCAAGTCGGCCGTACGCGCGGAAGCCCGCCGCGCCCGTCGCACAGCCGCCCGGGAACTCCCCTACGGCCATGACCCTTCGGACCCGGCAGGCAGCCCCGAACGGGCCGCCCTGAGGTCCGAGCGGCGCCGCGTCATTCGGGCAGCGGTCGCCCGCACCCCGGGGAACTGCCCCCGGCTGCTGACCGCGATGCTGTCCCCCGACGACCCCACCTACCGCGAAATCGCAGGAGAGTTGGGAATCTCACAAGGGAGTCTGGGGCCGATGCGTTCCCGTTGCCTGGGATGCCTGCGCAGAATGCTGACGGCAGAGGTTGCGGCTCCTGAACTCGGGGGAAAGGAGCGGTAGACAACCGGCGGACAGGTGAGCGGGAGGCATGCGCACATGGGCATGAGCGTGACCATCTCAGCGGCAAGAGCACAGGACGCGGAGCACATCTTCAAGCTGCAGTATCTGTGCTACCAGACCGAGGCCGAGCTCTACGGCGACTACGGAATCGAGCCCCTCACCCAGTCACTCGAGGATCTGCGGGCCGAAATAGCCCAGGGCCACGCCCTGGTGGCCAGGCTCGGCGACGAGGTGGTCGCCTCCGTGCGCGGCAGGGTCGACGAGGGCGGCACGGCCCGGATCGCCAAGCTGATCGTGCATCCGCGGATGCAGCGCCATGGCCTGGGCGGACGGTTGCTCGACGCGATCGAGGAGCGCTTCGCGGGGGAGCCGGGCGCCAAGCGGTTCCAGCTCTTCACCGGCCACCGCAGCGAGAGCAATCTGCGGCTGTACCGCAGCCGCGGCTATGTGCCGGTGGCCAGCGAGCAGGTCGGCCCGAAGCTCACACTGGTCACGCTGGAGAAGGAGGCGTCGGCGCGGGCATACGTCGCCAGCGCCTAGGTTCCTTGGCCCTGCCGGGACCTGCGCAGCCAGAGCATTCCGGTGACCGGCAGCAGCACCGGGATGAAGATGTAGCCCATCCCGTACTCCGACCAGACCGTCGAGTCGGGGAAGGCGGACGGCTCGACAACCGTCCAGGTCCCGATGATCAGTACGCCCGCGAGCTCGGCGGCGCAGCACACCAGCGCCGCCCTGCGGGCCGTCTCCCCGCCGCGTACGAGGGTGTACGTGATGAACGCGTACACCACGGCCGCCACAGCGGAGAGTGTGTGGGCCAGCGGCGCCGAGCCGTAGTCGGTGAGGATCTGGTAGACCGAGCGGGAGACGGCGCCGACGGACATCACTCCGTACAGCCAGACCAGCAGGAGTCCGGGTCCCTGCACCAGCTCGGTCCGGTGCTTGTGGTCCTGCTCCTCGGTGGCGGACTCGGCCATCGTCAGCCTCCCCAGATGTCGTAGAGCCGCACTTCGAGCACGGCGAGAACCACGGCGCCCGCTGCGACCGTTGCGGACCCCCAGCGGGTCCGCTCGGCCAGCGACAGAAAGCCGGCCGCCGGGACCGCCGCGAACGAGCCGATCAGATACGCGATGAAGATCGCGGTGCCCTCGTGTGCCTTCTCACCGCGCGCCAGTTGCACGATCCCGACCACCAGCTGCGCAAGCGCCAGCACCGACACCACGGCCATGCCGATGAAGTGCCAGTCCTTGGTGGGCTGGTCGCGGTAGGCGGCAAAGCCGCACCAGGCGGCGAGGGCGAGCGCGGTCACGGCGACCGCGACCGTCAGGGCGTCAAGCATGGCCCCGAGCGTATTACGGGCCAAAAGGCCTGATGCGCGCGGCCCCGTGCGGCCCGTAGGGTCGACGACCATGAAGATCCACGCCGACGCGCTGCTGTTCGACAACGACGGAACCCTCATCTCCTCGCTGGAGTCCGTCCACCGCTGCTGGACCAGGTGGGCGCAGGAGTACGGAATCGCGGCGGAGGACTTCGCCCGTGTCGAGCTGCACGGCCGCCCCGCCGCCGAGATAGCCGCCGATCTGCTGCCCGCGGACGTGGTGCCCGAGGCGGTGGCCCGTATCGAACAGCTCGAGGTCGAGGACGTGCCCGGGGGAGTCGTCCTGCTGCCGGGCACCGCCGAACTGCTGGCGCAGCTGCCCGCCGACCGCTGGGCCGTGGTCACCTCCGCGACCCGGCGGCTGGCCGAGGCCCGGCTCGAAGAGGTCGGCATCCGGCCCAAGAATCTGATCGCCGCCGACGACATCACGCGCGGCAAGCCCGACCCTGAGCCCTTCCTGCTCGGGGCGCGGACGCTCGGCGTGGACCCGGCGCGCTGTGTGGTCTTCGAGGACGCCCCGGCGGGGCTGGCCGCAGGACGCGCCGCGGGCATGCGAACCGTGGCCTTGGCCACAACTCACGAGCCCTCCGAGCTGCTCGCCGATGTGGTCGTACATGACCTCTCGGCCGTGTCCGTGCAGGCCACGGGCGCGGGGGTGGAGATCGTCACGGTCGGCTGAGCCTGTCCACATGTCGTGTCAGAGACGTCCGCTATTCGGACAGTCCTGCTTGCTCCCTACACCTGTCTGCTTTACTTGCCGACATGACCAGGACGAGCAGCCGCACCCTTGCGACCGAGGCGATCACGACGCCCGGTGCTCGTTGTATGTGTCGAATGTGCGCCTTCTGAGGGCCCCTGCCTGTGGGGGCACCCCCGGCCGAAGGTTGGGGGACTCGCGCCCCGAAGCGAGACCCGACAGCCGAGCCGAATCCGATGCACCGCCAAGACCGCATTGGAACAAGGCTGCCCCGCGCACGCGCTGCCCACCGGCCACCAGCCGAATCAGCCGTGCCGCGCCTGACTGTCCGAACCTGAAATGCCCCGTGCCCGGCGGACACCGCGCCGTGCACTCGACAGTGACGGAAACCCCCTGTGATCACCACTACGGGCCTTACCAAGGTCTATGAGCCGCGAGGCCGCCAGGTCACCGCTCTGGACGGCGTCGACCTGCACGTCCGTGAGGGCGAGGTCTTCGGAGTCATCGGCCAGAGCGGCGCCGGAAAGTCCTCGCTCATCCGCTGCGTCAATCTGCTGGAGCGCCCCACCTCCGGCACCGTGACCGTGGCCGGCCAGGACCTCACCGCGCTGGCCGGCCGTGGCCCGGGCGCCACCAAGGAACTGCGCGAGGCGCGCAGCCGCATCGGCATGGTCTTCCAGCACTTCAACCTGCTGTCCTCGCGCACCGTCAAGGACAACGTCGAACTGCCCCTGGAGATCCTCGGGATCCCGGGCGCCGAGCGCTCGCGCAGGGCCCTGGAACTCCTCGACCTGGTGGGCCTCGCCGACAAGGCCAAGGCGTACCCCGGGCAGCTCTCCGGCGGCCAGAAGCAGCGCGTCGGCATCGCCCGGGCGCTCGCCGGCGACCCCAAGGTGCTGCTCTCCGACGAGGCGACCAGTGCCCTGGACCCCGAGACCACCCGCTCGATCCTCCAGCTGCTCCGCGACCTCAACCAGCAGCTCGGACTGACCGTTCTGCTGATCACGCACGAGATGGACGTCGTCAAGACGATCTGCGACTCGGCAGCCCTGATGAAGAAAGGGAAGATCATCGAATCCGGCACGGTGAGCGAGCTGCTCGCGACCCCCGGCTCCGAACTGGCACGGGAGCTGTTCCCGGTGGACGGCGAGGCCTCAGGACCCGAGAGCACGGTCATCGACGTCACCTTCCACGGCGAGGCCGCCACCCAGCCGGTGATCTCCCAGCTCTCGCGTACGTACAACATCGACATCTCGATCCTGGGCGCCGCGATGGACACCGTCGCCGGCAAGCAGTTCGGCCGGATGCGCATTGAACTCCCGGGCCGGTACGAGGACAACGTCGTCCCGGTCGGCTTCCTGCGAGAGCAGGGCCTCCAGGTCGACGTCGTGGACCCCGATGAGCCTGCCGCCCCCGCCGAACCGGTCGCCCTCCCCGCGCAGGGCGGCCCCGCACTGGTCAAGGGAGGTGCCAAGTGACCTGGTCGGAGATGCAGCCACTGCTGAGCCAGGGCACCGTCGACACCCTCTACATGGTGTTGTGGTCCACCCTCGTCACCGTCGCCGGCGGACTCCCGCTCGGTGTGCTGCTCGTCCTCACCGACAAGGGCGGACTGCTGCAGAACACCCCGGTGAACAAGGTCGTCGGCGTGATCGTGAACATCGGACGCTCGCTGCCGTTCATCATCCTGCTGATCGCGCTGATCCCCTTCACCACGCTGGTCGTCGGCACCTTCATCGGTCCCACCGCGATGATCGTGCCGCTGGCCGTGGGCGCCATTCCCTTCTTCGCGCGACTCGTCGAGACGGCGATCCGCGAGGTCGACCACGGACTGGTAGAGGCCGTCCAGTCGATGGGCGGCTCCATCCCGACGATCGTCCGCAAGGTGCTGCTGCCGCAGGCCCTGCCCTCGCTCGTCTCCGCCGTCACCACCACCGTGATCGTGCTCGTCGGCTACTCGGCGATGGCCGGCGCGGTCGGCGGCGAGGGGCTCGGATCCAAGGCCGTCACCTACGGATTCCAGCGCTTCGAGACCCAGTTCATGCTCATCACGGTCGTCATCCTGATCGCCCTCGTCACCGCCGTGCAGCTCATCGGTGACGGCGCCGTACGACTCCTGGCGCGCCGGGGCCGTACCGCTTCCTGACCTCATCCCGCACAGCCCGCACTCCTTGTCCGGGCGCCGTTCCGCTCCACCAGAAAGAGGCACTCTTCGTGCGTAAGAACATCAAGCTCCCCGCTGTCGTCGCCGCAGCCGCCGCTCTCTCCCTCGGCCTCACCGCCTGCGGCACCGCGTCCGACCCGGCTGCCAAGTCCGACTCCGGCGCCAAGGCCGACGAGTCCAAGGCGCTGGTCGTCGCCGCGTCCCCGACGCCGCACGCCGACATCCTCAACTACATCAAGGACAACCTGGCGAAGAAGGCCGGACTGAACCTCGAGGTCAAGGAGTTCACGGACTACGTCCTGCCGAACACCGCCACCGAGAGCGGCCAGGTCGACGCCAACTTCTTCCAGCACAAGCCGTACCTCGACGACTTCAACAAGAAGAACAAGACCCACATCGTCCCGGTCGTCAACGTCCACCTGGAGCCCCTGGGCCTCTACTCCAAGAAGTCCAAGGACATCAAGGAGATCAAGGCCGGCCAGACCATCGCCGTCCCGAACGACACCACCAACGAGGGCCGCGCGCTCAAGCTGCTCGCCGACAACGGCCTGATCACCCTCAAGGCCGGCGCCGGTACCGACGCCAAGCTCTCCGACATCAAGGACAGCAAGGGCCTGAAGTTCAAGGAGTTGGAGGCCGCCACGCTGCCCCGCGCCCTGAACGACGTCGACGCCGCAGTCATCAACGGCAACTACGCCATCGAGGCCGACCTCAAGCCCGCCCAGGACTCCCTGGCGCTGGAGAAGGCCGACGGCAACCCGTACGCCAACTTCCTCGCCGTCAAGGAGGGCAACGAGAAGGACGCCCGCGTGGAGAAGCTCGCGAAGCTCCTCAACTCCCCCGAGGTGAAGAAGTTCATCGACGACAAGTACGCCGGCTCCATCGTCGCGGCCTTCGGCGCCGTCAAGTAGCGCTCGCCGCAAGGCCCTTGGACGAGGCCCCGCGCACCGCGTTCCGGTGCGCGGGGCCTCGTCGCGGGCCCACCCGGCCATGCACATCCCCCACCCGATGCTGCATGCTGTGCCTTTACGGCTACGACCCTTACGACGGTCTTCGGCATGGAGCTGCGCATGACTACCACCTTCCCGGACGTGTCCATCAGCACGGAGCGGTTGGTGCTGCGCCCCTTCGAAGAAGCCGACATCCCGGCGCACACCGAGATGATGAACGACGAACAGGTGACCGCCTGGACCTCGGTGCCGCACCCGTACACAGCCGCCGACGCCGCCGAATGGGTCCGCAGGATCGCTCCTGCAGAGCGCGCCGAAGGCCGTGGAATCGTTCTGGCCGTCACTGAGTTCCTCACCCAGCGGCTCGTCGGCACCGTCCATCTGCAGAACACCAACTGGCGCACGCTCGCCACCGAGGTCGCGTACGTCACCGCCCCCTGGGCGCGCGGCGAGGGCTACGCCACCGAATCGGTGCTGGCCGTGGCCCAGTGGCTGTTCCGCGACCAGAGGTTCGAGCGCCTGGAACTGCGCACGGCCGCCGACAACACCGCCTCCCAGCAGGTCGCGCAGAAGATCGGCTGCATCAGCGAGGGCGTGCTGCGCAACGCCTGGATAGCGCGCACGCAGACGGAGGACGGCGGGTGGGCCGACATCCGCACCGATCTGATCGTCTGGAGCCTGCTGCCCGAGGACCTAGAGGGCGTCGCCGACCAGATGGCGGACGCGGGCTACGCCTCCTTCACCGACTGGAACTGACGGCAGCCGGTCAGGACCGGCCACCACCGAGCCAGGTACTCTCACCCTGCCTGCACCCGTGCGGGCTGCCCCGACCTGCAACGACACCAAGGGACTGACGACGATGGCCGACCGGGTCACGGTGATCGGCTGGGACGGATCGCCGCTCACCGCTGCGGCCAGGTCCGCCCTGTCCGCCGCCACCCTGGTGGCAGGAGCGGCCCACCACCTGGCCCTCCCCGAGGTGCCCAAGGGCGCCGAGCGCATCCGGCTCGGCAGCGTCGACCTCGCCGCCCGGCGGATCGCGAGCCACCGCGGCAGCGCCGTCGTCCTCGCCGACGGCGACCCCGGCTTCTTCGGCGTCGTACGCACCCTGCGCGCCCCGGAGCACGGCCTGGAGGTCGAGGTCGTGCCCGCCGTCTCGTCCGTCGCCACCGCCTTCGCCAGGGCGGCCATGCCGTGGGACGACGCCCAGATCGTCGTCGCCCACCGCCGTACGCTGCGCCGCGCCGTCAATGTGTGCCGGGCGCACCCCAAGGTCGCCGTCCTCACCTCCCCGGGCGCCGGCCCCGCCGAGCTCGCCCTGCTTCTTGAAGGCGTGCACCGCACCTTCGTCATCTGTGAGGAACTCGGCACCGACCGTGAGCAGGTCACAGTCATCACCTCCGACAAGGCCGCCGACCACGCCTGGCGCGACCCGAATGTCGTCATCGTCATCGGCGGCGCGGGGACCCCTGCGGTGCCCGGCGGGGGATGGATCGCGGGCCACGAACCCGGCTTCCCGCCGGCGGTGCGCGGCTGGGCGCTGCCCTCCCAGGAGTACGGACAGGCGTACGGACAGTCGTACGGCCAAGGCCTCGGCGAGGGGGAGTCGGTGCAGCTGCGCGCCGCCCAACTGGCCCGTCTCGGCCCCCGCATCGGCGACCTGGTGTGGGACATCGGCTCCGGCAGCGGCGCACTCGCGGCGGAGGCGGCCCGCTTCGGCGCCGCGGTCATCGCAGTCGACGCCGAACCGGCCGCCTGCGCTCGCACCGACGCCACGGCCCGGCACTCGGGAGTCCAGCTCCAAGTCGTCCAGGGCCGGGCGCCGCATGTGCTGGAGCGGCTGCCCGAACCCGATGTCGTACGGATCGGGGGCGGGGGAGTGCCCGTGGTGACCGCCTGCGCCGACCGGCGCCCGCAGCGCATCGTGACCCATGCCTCGACCCGGGACGAGGCCGAGGCGATCGGCGCGGCACTGGCCGCGGGCGGATACGCGGTGGAGTGCGCACTGCTGCAGTCCGTCGAACTGGACACCGCGGACTGGGCGGAGCGGGAGCGTTCCGTCGTCTTTCTGCTCTCCGGCAGGCGCTTGGACCGCGCCCCCTGACCCTGCCGCCGCGCGGCGCGGGGTAGGCTGGCCGATCGTTGTACCGCACCCGGTCGTTCGTCGCTTCGTTCGTCAATGTCCGGAAAAAGGGGGCGCTTTGGCTCCCATATGTGGTACGTCGGAACCGGGGGAAGCGCAACGTGGCGCAGCCCACAGCGGACCGTGGCGGATCTCCCTGCCGCGGCGGCGAACGGCCGCGAGAATGCTTGGGGTCCGTGGGTCATCGTGCCGCTCGGCGCACACGCTCGTTCTTGTTGACGGGCGTCAGGTGTGCCGCGATCGGATGTCCCGGGCGATGGGCGAAGGAGCACAAGCGATGGGCGAGGGGTACGCATGACTGACACCGGCCAGATCCCGGGCGAGGGGCTGCCGGAGAACGCAGGCATGGTGGAGCAGCCGGGCATCCCCGCTCCGGGCGCGTACACCTTCCTCGAACCCTCCGAGAACGGTCCGGAAGAAGACGATCTGCTCCTGATGCCGGGGGCGCAGGGGGCGTGGAGCGACCCGCAGTCGGCGCAGCCCGTACAGCCTGTCCAGCAGGGCCCGGTGGGGCTGGGGGCCGGCGGTCAGGCTCCGGTGGCGATGCCGGTGCCGGTGGCTCAGACGCCCGGTCCGGAGTACGTCGCAGCTGAGCACCTCGTTCCTCAGCATCTCGTTTCGGAGCACGCCGTTTCTGAGCACCACGGGTCCGGATCCTTTGTCTCCGAGCCTCATGTCGAGGTGCCCGTGCAGGTGCCCGCGCAGGTACAGGTCCAGGCGCCCGTTGCCCCGGAGTTCGCGGCTCCGGATCTCGCCGCACCCGCCTTCGCGCAGGAGCAGTTCGCTCCGGCGCAAGAGCCCGTCGTCGAGCCGGTCGTGCCCGTCCACGACGCGAACGAGTCCGGCGCGAACGAGTCCGGCGCGCACGAAGCCGGGGGCCGTGACTCCGGCTCCGTGGACCTCAGCGCCGCACGCGTCCCGCCCTCATCGGCCACGCCGACGCCTCCGCCCGCGCGACGCCCGCTGCACATGGGCCCGCCGATGCCCGACAGCACGGGCGGCGTGGTGCGCTCTCTCGCCGACCGCGGTCCGGCGGGGACGCCACCGCACGCCATGCCCGTACACACTCCCGGGCCGCCCACGGCCGGCCTGGAGTACCTCGACATTCCGCGCGACGAGGCGGGCGCGGTGCTGCCGGGGCCGCAGCTGGGCGAGATCCCGCCGCAGGCCGGGGCCCCCTGGGACCCGCAGCCTCCGCAGTCCCACACGCCGCAGCCGGCACCAGCAGAAACGGTCGTCCCAGAGCACACGCCGGTCGCTCCAGTCACACCTGCCGCGCCAGCCACTCCGGAGGTCGCCGAGGCCCATGCCCCGGCACCCGAGCCGCAGCCGGAACCAGAGCCGGAGCCGCAGCCGACGCCGGAGCCTTCGGCTGCCGGGCAGTTCGTACCCGTCGAGGGATCGCTCCCCGCCGCGCCTCACCTGGCGCCGACGCCGGTCGCCGTGATGGTTGAGCCCGCGCCCGAGCCGGAAGCCCAGCCGGAGCCCGAAGCGGTGCCCGAGCCCGAGCCCGTACAGGAACAGGCGGAAGCGGTCGCCGAGCCCGAGCCCGAGGCGGTCGCGCCCGAGCCCGAGCCCGAGGCCTTCGCGCCCGAGCCCGTGCCCGTGCCCGAGGCGGTCGTGCCCGTGTCCCTGCCCGCGCCACGCGACGGCGGTGCGGAACTGCTCGCGGAGCCCACCGCCGAGCCCACCGCCGAGCCCGCTGCTGAGGCCGAGCCTGTCGCGGACCCCGAAATCGTCGAGGTCGTCGAGGTCGTCGCCGAGGTCGTTGAGGTCGCCGAGGAGGTCGTCGTGGCCGAAGAGTCAGTTCCGGCACCCGAACCGGAGCCCGCACCCGAGCCGCGCGCGGTCGACGGCGCGCCCGCACCCGGGTACGACGACGCCGAGCGCGAGGCCGTACTCCGCGTCATGCGCGAGCGCCGGGACATCCGCAACGGCTTCCGCAGCGACCCCATCCCGCACGACGTGCTGCTCCGCGTCCTTGAGGCCGCCCACACCGCGCCCAGCGTCGGCCACTCGCAGCCCTGGGACTTCGTCGTCATCCGCTCCGCCGAGACCCGGCGCACGATGCACGAGCTCGCGCAGCGTCAGCGCGAGGCGTACGCCAAGTCGTTGCCGAAGGGCCGGGCGAAGCAGTTCAAGGAACTGAAAATCGAGGCGATCCTCGACACCCCGGTGAACATCGTGGTCACCGCCGACCCGACGCGGGGCGGCCGCCACACGCTGGGTCGGCACACCCAGCCGCAGATGGCCCCGTACTCCTCCGCACTCGCCGTCGAGAACCTGTGGCTCGCCGCCCGCGCCGAAGGCCTCGGCGTCGGCTGGGTCAGCTTCTTCGACGAGCGCGAGATGGTGCGTGCGCTGGGGCTGCCGGAGCACCTCGAGGCCGTGGCGTATCTCTGCGTGGGTTACGTCGACGAGTTCCCGGAGGAGCCCGAGCTGATGCAGGCGGGCTGGTCCAAGCGCCGTCCGCTGTCGTGGGTCGTCCACGAGGAGACGTACGGCCGGCGCGCGCTGCCCGGCGAGGAGCCGCACGATCTGCTCCAGGAGACCGTCTCCAACATCCGCCCGCTGGACGCGAAGGCGCTCGGCGAGGCGTGGGAGCGGCAGAAGCGGATGACCAAGCCGGCGGGCGCGCTCGGCATGCTGGAGATTATCTCCGCGCAGCTGAGCGGCCTGTCCCGGCTGTGCCCGCCGCCGATCCCCGAGCCCGCCGCGGTCGCGATCTTCGCGGGCGATCACGGGGTGCACGCGCAGGGGGTCACGGCGTGGCCGCAGGAGGTGACGGCCCAGATGGTGGCCAACTTCCTCGGCGGGGGTGCTGTCTGCAACGCGTTCGCCACGCAGGTGGGCGCGGAGGTCTGCGTGATCGACGTGGGCGTGGCCGGGGACCTGCCCGCCACGCCGGGTCTGCTGCCGCGCAAGGTCCGGCCGGGTACGGCGGACTTCACGACCGGCCCCGCGCTGACCCGCGAGGAGGTCCTCTCGGCGGTCGAGGTCGGCATCGAGACTGCGCGGGACCTGGTGGCGGCGGGCAACAAGGCGCTGCTCACCGGCGAGATGGGCATCGCGAACACGACGGTCTCGGCGGCGCTGATCTCCGTCTACACGGGCATCGACCCGGGTGAGATCACCGGTCGCGGCACGGGCATCAACGACGAGATGCACGCGCGCAAGGTCGACGTGGTACGCCGCGCACTGCAGCTGCACGCGCCGGACCCGGCGGACCCGGTCGGCGTCCTGTCCGCGGTCGGCGGCCTGGAGCACGCGGCGCTGGTCGGCTTCATCCTCGGTGGCGCGTCGCTGCGTACGCCGGTGGTGCTGGACGGCGTTTCGGCGGGTGCGGCCGCGCTGGTCGCCCGTGCGATCGCCCCCGAGGCGCTGGCGGCCTGCATCGCGGGCCACCGCAGCGCCGAGCCCGGCCATGTGGCAGCCCTCAACAAGCTGGGCCTGCGCCCGCTGGTCGACCTGGACCTGCGTCTGGGCGAGGGCACGGGTGCGCTGCTGGCGCTGCCGGTGGTGCAGAGCGCGGCGAGAGCGATGCACGAGGTGGCGACGTTCGACTCGGCGGGCGTGACGGAGAAGTAGCGCGGCGGGGGTGGGGGCAGGGGGCACCGTGCCCCCAACGCCCCCGGCCCGTAAGGTGGGCGCCGGGACTTCACACCCCGCCCCACCAGCCGCTTCATCGCCGCAGCGGCTCCGTACACGCACCACCCCGCCCGAGGAGCCCGCACCGTCATGGCCGAGCATGCCGAGCACCCTGCCTATCCCGTCGGACTCCGCCTGACCGGACGCCGCGTCGTCGTTCTCGGCGGCGGCCAGGTCGCCCAGCGCCGGCTCCCCGCGCTCATCGCGGCCGGCGCCGAGATCGTCCTCGTGTCACCGGACGCGACCCCCTCCGTCGAGGCAATGGCCTCGGCCGGCGAGATCCGCTGGGAGCGGCGTCCGTACGCCGAGGGCGACCTCGCCGACGCCTGGTACGCCCTCATCGCCACCCCCGACGCCGAGGCGAACGAGCGCGCCTCCGCCGAGGCCGAGCGCACCCGCACCTGGTGCGTACGCTCCGACGACGCGAGCGCCGCCACCGCCTGGACCCCGGCCACCGGGCGGTCCGAGGGCGTGACCGTCGCGGTGCTGACCGGGCGCGACCCCCGCCGTTCCGCCGCCGTGCGCGACGCCATCGTCGAGGGCCTGCGCGACGGCACGCTCAAGGCCCCCCACCACCGCACCAGGACCCCCGGCGTCGCCCTCGTCGGCGGCGGTCCCGGCGATCCGGACCTGATCACCGTCCGCGGCCGCCGTCTCCTCGCCGAGGCGGACGTCGTCATCGCCGACCGCCTCGGCCCGCGCGACCTCCTCGACGAACTCCCGCCTCACGTCGAGGTGATCGACGCCGCGAAGATCCCGTACGGCCGTTACATGGCCCAGGAGGCCATCAACAACGCCCTGATCGAGCACGCGAGGGCGGGCAAGGCGGTCGTACGCCTCAAGGGCGGCGACCCCTTCGTCTTCGGCCGTGGCATGGAGGAGGCCGAAGCCCTCGCCGAGGCCGGCATTCCGTGCACGGTCGTCCCCGGCATCTCCAGTTCCATCAGCGTCCCCGGCGCTGTCGGCATCCCGGTCACCCACCGCGGTGTCGCGCATGAGTTCACGGTGGTCAGCGGCCATGTCGCCCCCGACGACGAGCGTTCGCTGGTCGACTGGGCATCCCTCGCGCGGCTCCGCGGCACGCTCGTCGTCCTGATGGGAGTCGACAAGATCGGCGCGATCGCGCAGACCCTCGTCGCCCACGGCAAGAGCCCCGAGACCCCGGTGGCCCTGGTCCAGGAGGGCACCACGGCGGCCCAGCGCCGCGTCGACGCGACCCTGGCGACCGTGGCCGAGACAGTGCGGGCCGAGGACGTACGCCCGCCGGCGGTCATTGTGATCGGCGAAGTCGTCACCGTCGGCCCGCAGTCTGCACGGCGCAACGCGTAGCGCGTAACCGCCAGTAACAGACCTGCGCCCAGCCGTTGGCACCGCACCCCGGAGAAGGCAGTATCGCCCTGTGGCTGATCTCATCACTGTCGAGGACCCCGACGACCCGCGCCTGCGCGACTACACGGGCCTGACCGACGTCGAGCTGCGGCGCAAGCGCGAGCCCGCGGAAGGCCTGTTCATCGCCGAGGGCGAAAAGGTCATCCGACGGGCCAAGGACGCCGGTTACGCGATGCGGTCGATGCTGCTCTCCGCCAAGTGGGTCGACGTCATGCGCGACGTCATCGACGAGCTCCCGGCCCCCGTGTACGCGGTGAGCCCCGAGCTCGCCGAACGCGTCACCGGCTACCACGTGCACCGCGGCGCGCTCGCCTCCATGCAGCGCAAACCCCTCCCGACGGCTGACGATCTCCTCCAGTCGGCCCGTCGCGTGGTCGTCATGGAGGCGGTCAACGACCACACCAACATCGGCGCGATCTTCCGCAGCGCCGCCGCCCTCGGCATGGACGCGGTGCTGCTCTCGCCGGACTGCGCGGACCCGCTCTACCGCCGGTCCGTAAAGGTCTCCATGGGCGCGGTCTTCTCCGTCCCGTACGCCCGCCTCGAATCGTGGCCGAGGGGCCTGGAATCCGTACGGGAAGCGGGCTTCAAGCTGCTCGCCCTCACCCCCGACGAGAAGGCGGCCGCGATCGACGAGGCGGCCCCGCACCGGCTCGACCGGGTCGCGCTGATGCTCGGCGCGGAGGGCGACGGGCTCTCCACCCAGGCGCTCGTCGCCGCCGACGAGTGGGTGCGCATCCCGATGGCGCACGGAGTGGACTCGCTCAATGTGGGCGCCGCGGCGGCGGTCGCCTTCTACGCGGTGGCGACCGGCCGCCCGCAGTCCTGAGCCCGGCCGACTACAGCTGCTGGGCCGCCGCGATCCCCAGGGCTACGATCAGCGTCACCACGAAGAAGACGATGATGCGCTGCCGCAGCAGCCGCGGGTTGGCGGGCCGTCGGCCGGTCGAAGTCGTGCGGACGCCGGGCCTGGTGCCCTGACGGCCGTTCGTACGCGAGGTGTTGCGGGAGGTGTTGCGGGAGGTGTTGCGCGGCGCCTGGGGGCGGGTGCCACCGGTGCGCGACGGCTGCGGGCGCGGCGCGGACGTGCCCGCCGTACGCCGCTCCGTGCGTTCCGTCCGCGCCGCGCGTTCCGTCCGCTCCGTATAGCGCGAGGTCGGACGGTCCTGCTCGATGCGCTCACGCTGGGCCGGCGGCCGGGCCTCAGACAGCCCCTGGGCCTCCCGTGCCGCGATCTCCTTGAGCCGCATTGACAGTTGCAGCGTGCTCGGGCGCTCCTCGGGGTCCTTCGCCAGACAGGCCCGGACGAGCGGAGCGAGCGCGTCCGGGACTCCGTACAGCTGCGGCTCCTCGTGCACCACCCGGTACAGCATGACCTCCGAACTGCCGTGTCCGAAGGGCGAGTCGGCAGTCGCAGCGTACGCGAGCGTCGCGCCCAGCGCGAAGACGTCCGTGGCCGGGGTGACCGCAGCGCCGCGCACCTGCTCCGGCGCGAGGAAACCGGGCGAGCCCACCGCAGTGCCGACATGTGTCAGCGTGCTCGCGCCCGTCGCCCAGGCGATGCCGAAGTCGATGATCCGGGGGCCCTTGGGGGAGAGCAGGATGTTCGACGGCTTCAGATCCCGGTGCACGACACCGGCCTCGTGCACCGCGACCAGGCCCTCGGCGAGCGCAGCGCCGATCGCGGCCACCTCGGCGGCCAGCAGGGTGCCGTCCTCGGCGACCTTGTCGTGCAGGGAGGGACCGGGGACGTACTGGGTGGCGAACCACGGGCGGTCCGCCTCGAGATCGGCGGCCACCAGCCGTGCCGTACAGCCGCCGCGGATCCGCCGAGCGGCGGACACCTCGCGCGCGAACCGCGACCTGAACTCCTGGTCCTCCGCCAGATCCGGCCGGATCACCTTCAGCGCGACGCGCTGCCCGCGGCGGTCGGAGCCCAGGTAGACGACGCCCATGCCACCCGCACCGAGCCGCCGGTGAAGCCTGAACGAGCCGACGACACGCGGATCCTCGCGCCGGAGCCGCATCATCGCCATGTCCGTCCCCTACCTACGGTGGGGAGACCCCACCCCCGCTGCCACGGTCGTCCGTTTGACGTGGCACAGCTTACGTACCCCTGCCCCGGTGTGCTCATAGGCCGCGCCCTCACGGCCCGATCGATTGTCAGTGCCGGGTGGGAAACTTGAAGAGTGGTCAGGGGATGGCAGATCCGTCGCCCCGGGCCCGTGCGAGATCTCAAAGGTCCGTCGCAGAAGGGGGATTGGATCAGTGAAGGGTGACCGCGTGGAGATAGTCGTGGACGCTGGAGACACGACTCGTACGTACGAAGTGGTGGCAAGCCGGGCGGGTCGCAGGGTCGAGACGGCGGTGCGCAGGGGGGTGGTGGAAGTGAGCGAAGTCACCCGCAGCGGCGGGGTGGTGCGGACGGCCCGCTTCATGGCCACCCGGGTGCTGGCGCTGGTCGAGCAGCCGGTACCGCGTGAGGACTCCTCGGAGCGTCCCCTCCGGGAAGACCCCAAGGCCTAGGCCGACGTCTCCACCCAGGGGAGTACGTCGCTGGGTGGTGGCTCATCCTCCGGGAGGCCCGGCAATCGGTACGCGGGCATGACGACCGGGCCTTGTCGCTTCCCTAATCTTGAAGTCAAGCGGCGGGTGCAGCACTCGTCCCCCGAGGTCAGACACCCGCCGCTGCCCATACGAACAGGAGAGGGACCATGGCGGACACGGTATCGCGGACCATCATCCGCACGCAGGGACGCAAGGCATTCGCCGCGTTCGGCGGCCGTCCGTCAGGCAGGCGCCACCCGTTGGTGGCGACGGCCATGGTCCTTCCTCTGGCGGCACTGCTTGTGGTCGCCTTCGGCGGCTGGGAAGCGGTGGTCACACAAGCGTCGTCCGTGGGCGTGATGCTGGGGCGCTGAGCGGCGCTCCGGGCCCGGAAGAGCGGTCCGGGACGGGGACATCCGGCCAACAACCCCGTGGGGACGGGGGTGCGGCGGACGGCAGCGTTTGGCCGGTCAGCTGGGGAGCTGACCGGCCATCGCGCTGCCCAGCGCCGCGAAGCCGACGCCTTCGGGGTCGGGGCATCAGCCCCCACGTAATCCCTCCACGCCCTCGGGAGGGGCGGTGCTCTGCGCCGCGAAGCGGGCGCCTTGGGGGTGAAAGGGCGTCAGCCCCCGCGTATCCCTTCACGCCCTGGGGGCGGTGCCCTGCGCCGCGAGGCCGGCGCCTTGGGGGGGTGCCAGCCCCCGCGTAGCCCCTCACGCTCTGGGGGCGGTCCCCTGCGCCGCGAAGCGGGCGCCTTGGGGGTGTGGGGGCGTCAGCCCCCACGTAACCTTCCCCCCCACCGGGGGGTCTGGGGGCGTCAGCCCACAGTTTCGGGAAGGGGCGGGTAGGGGAAACAGCCCCCCGCCCCACCGCGTACGCTCCCAGCCGGACCGCACCACCCCGGGGGACACCATGACCGCATCCGTCGTACGCGCGCTCGCCGACGCCGCCCGCGACGCCGCGCATCTGCCAGGTCCGCGCCCCGCCTGCCGGGCCTGTGGGCGGGACGAGGCCGTGCTCGCGGACCGGGACGACGGCGCCGTCGTACGGCACGGGGGCGCCGTCGCCAAGGCGCACGCACCCGGCACCGACCCGGACGGACACCGCGCCCGCATCGCCGTCGCCGCGCACCCGCGCCTCGCCGGGATCCTGCTTCCACCCCTCCCGCTCCGGGCACGGGATGTGCGCGGCCGGCCCGTCACGGCCTGGCCGTACGGCGTGCCCGTGGACCCCACGGCCCCCGACGCCGCCCCCTGGGAGGACGCCGGGGTTCTGCTCGCCCGGCTCCACCGCGTCGACCTCGCCGAACTCCCCGGCCCCCTCCCGCCCATGCGCGGCCCCGCCAAGGCCGCCAGGGCCCTCGCGCGGATGCGCGCGACGGCGGGGGACCACCCCGCGGCCGCCACCGTCCAGCGGGCCTGGGAGCGGCTCCCCGCCTGGGCACGCGACGAGGCCCCATCGCCCCGCAACAGCACCCTCTGCCACGGAGACCTCCACCTGGGCCAGCTCGTCCGCCACCCCGCCCCCGCCGGCCCCTGGCTGCTGATCGACGTCGACGATCTCGGCCTCGGCGACCCCGCCTGGGACCTGGCCCGCCCCGCCGCCTGGTACGCCGCCGGTCTGCTGCCCCCGGAGATCTGGCAGCGGTTCCTCGGGGCGTACACAGCCGCAGCCGGCCCGGCGGTCCACGCAGACGCCGACCCCTGGCCCCAACTCGACGTCCCCGCCCGCGCACTGACCATCCAGACCGCCGCTCTCGCCCTGGCGAAATCCGCCGCGGAACACCGCGATCCGGACGACGTCGAGGAGGCCGTGATCGACGCCTGTGCCCGAATCGCGGCCCTCCCAGCCGAGTTGGAGTTCGAGCCCGGGTCGTAGTCTGAACTCCTCGTCACCGGGCATGCATCCCGGCGACGTCGACCGAACGGCGAGGAGCTGAGCAGACCATGCAGTGTCCCAAGTGCCATGCAGCGATGCACACCTACAACCGCAACGGCGTCCAGATCGAGCAGTGCAGCGGCTGCCGGGGGATATTCCTCGACTACGGCGAGCTGGAGTCTCTGACCCGCCTCGAGTCGCAGTGGACCCAGGCCCCGCCCCCGCCGCCCGCCCCGCAGGCCTATCCGGCCGCCCCCGCGCCCGCCTGGGGCGCCCCGCAGCACGGCGGACACCACGGCGGACACCACGGCGGGCACCACCGCCAGAAGGGCTTCGGCCGGATGCTCTTCTCCTCCTGAACCACCCTTGCACGGCCACCTGAACCACCGCCTGTACCACCCCTGAAACCGCGCTGCGGGCCCGGGCACTCCACCCGGGCCCGCATTGCATACCGTCGACGAGATTTCGTCCGCGATCTAGTCATGGACATGGGGTGGTCCTCTGCATGAACGTCACGGCGGGCATCGGCATTCTGGAGAAGGCCGCCCCGATGATCACGGACTTCTTCGCCGACACCTCCGCCGCGGTGACCGCCTCCGCCGCAGCCGGGTTCGTCGCCCTGCTATAGCTCGCGAACATGACCGGCCGCATCCTGTGGTCCTCCACCTCGGACCTGATCGGACGCAAGAACATCTACCGCGTCTACCTCGGCGTCGGCGCGCTGATGTACCTGCGATCGCCCAGCTCGGCAATGACTCCAAACCGCTGTTCGTCGTCTGCGCGCTGGTGATCCTGTCCTTCTACGGCGGCGGATTCGCGACCATCCCGGCCTATCTGAAGGACCTCTTCGGCACGCACCAGGTCGGGGCCATCCACGGCCGGCTGCTCACCGCCTGGTCCACCGCCGGCGTCCTCGGACCGCTGATCGTCAACTGGGTCGCGGACACCCAGGAGTCGGCCGGCCGCACCGGCCCCAGCCTCTACGCCGCCTCGCTGTACATCATGATCGGACTGCTGGCAGTGGGCTTCGTCGCCAACGAGCTCGTACGCCCCGTCCACCCCCGCTTCCACGAGCCACAGCAGGAGGAGACGCTCCATGAGCAGCCCCAGCACCAGGAGTCGTAGGGCGCTCGGCGCCGCGGTCTGGCTCTGGGTCGCCGTGCCGTTCGGCTACGGCCTGTACGAGCTGATCCATAAAGCCGGCCAGCTCTTCACGGGGTGAGGGGGCGGGCCCCCGGCAACGACAGAACCCCCGGCCGTCGATGCGGCCGGGGGTTCTGGCTGGTGCGCGATACTGGGATTGAACCAGTGACCTCTTCCGTGTCAGGGAAGCGCTCTCCCGCTGAGCTAATCGCGCGGGACGATCTTGCGTGTCTTGCGTTGTGCTGCGTGCGCGATACTGGGATTGAACCAGTGACCTCTTCCGTGTCAGGGAAGCGCTCTCCCGCTGAGCTAATCGCGCGCGAATCCTCGCGGATCCAGTGGACGATACTGGGATTGAACCAGTGACCTCTTCCGTGTCAGGGAAGCGCTCTCCCGCTGAGCTAATCGTCCTTGGAGGTGGAGACGGGATTTGAACCCGTGTAGACGGCTTTGCAGGCCGTTGCCTCGCCTCTCGGCCACTCCACCCTGAGTGCAGGGGTTCGGGAAGCTCCCCCTTCGAGCGGACGACGAGATTCGAACTCGCGACCCTCACCTTGGCAAGGTGATGCTCTACCAACTGAGCCACGTCCGCTTGTCGGTTCCGGCCCGCTTCCGCGGCCCGGCGACGTGTTGAACTCTAGCGGATTCCTGGGCCAGCACAAAAACGCGTTTCCGCAGCGTGCTGAGGTGTGTTCACGCCGCAGCGGCACATCGGCGCCCGCCATAGACTCACAGACGTGCATGACCTCGCTCCTTTGGCCCGCTTCGGCAGCCTCCTCGCAACAGACCTCCGGGATGTCACCAGCGACCCCGAAGCACTCGACTCCGCAGGCTTCTGGGCCGTCGCCGCAGACTTCGAGGGCGGTCTGACCTGCGCCCGCTTCGGCGATGTGCGTACGGAGCCGGTCCCTGAGCCCGTGCCGGGGCGGTGGCGGGGCCCGGCGGCGGGCGACTGGACGTCCTCGCTGGACCGCGCCGCCTACTCCGCCGGCGTCCGGCGCATCCGCGAGCACATCGCGGAGGGCGAGGTCTACCAGGCGAACCTCTGCCGAATTCTCTCCGCGCCGCTACCCGACCCGGACGCCGCCGACGTCGACGCGCTGACCGCCCTGCTGGCGCGCGGCAACCCCGCTCCGTATGCCGGAACCATGCGGCTGCCCGCGCACGGCGTGGAGATCGCCACCGCGTCGCCCGAGCTGTATCTGCGCCGGAACGGGCAGACCGTCGAGTCCGGGCCGATCAAGGGCACCGGACGCACCGTCGATGATCTGCTGGAGAAGGATTACGCGGAGAACGTGATGATCGTGGACCTGGTCCGCAACGACCTGGGGCGGGTCAGTGCCACGGGCACGGTGACCGTCCCTGCGCTTTGCGCCGTCGAGTCGCATCCTGGTCTTGTGCACCTCGTCTCCACCGTGCGCGCGGAGCTGGGGCCCAAGGCGGGCTGGCAGGAACTCCTGACAGCCACCTTCCCGCCGGGCTCGGTGACCGGCGCGCCCAAGTCCAGTGCTCTGAAGATCATCGAGGCGCTGGAGACGGCGCCCCGCGGACCGTACTGCGGAGGCATCGGCTGGGTCGACGCCGACCGCGGCACCGGCGAGCTCGCCGTCGGCATACGCACCTTCTGGATCGACCGCTCCCCGGTCGGCGGGCCGGTACTCCGCTTCGGCACCGGCGCCGGGATCACCTGGGGCTCCGACCCCGAGCGCGAGTGGGAGGAGACCGAGCTGAAGGCTTCCCGGCTGCTCACGGTAGCGTCGGGAGCGTACGAGGCGAGCGGAAGGACCAGCTAGATGAAGCTCTGGGTCAATGGCGCACTCACGGAGGCCGACGACGCCCGGGTGTCCGTGTTCGACCACGGTCTGACCGTGGGCGACGGCATCTTCGAGACGGTCAAGGCCGTCCACGGGCAGCCCTTTGCCCTCACTCAGCACCTCGACCGGCTGACCCGCTCGGCCCGCGGCCTCGGCTTGCCGGACCCGGACCACGACGAGGTGGGGCACGCCTGCGCGGCTGTGCTGGAAGCCAACCCCATGGCTCTTGGCCGGCTGCGCATCACGTACACCGGCGGTACCTCGCCCCTCGGCTCCGACCGCGGCACCGAGGGTCCGACCCTCGTCGTCGCGCTGGGCGAGACCGAGCGGCGCCCCGACACCACGGCCGTGATCACCGTTCCCTGGACGCGCAATGAGCGTGGCGCACTGGCCGGGCTGAAGACGACGTCGTACGGGGAGAACGTCGTCGCACTCGCCAGGGCGAGTGAGCAGGGGGCGTCCGAGGCGCTCTTCGCCAACACCGTCGGACAGCTCTGCGAGGGCACCGGCTCCAACGTCTTCGTCGTCCTCGACGGTGAGTTGTACACCCCGCCCCTCTCCTCCGGCTGCCTGGCGGGCATCACTCGCGCGCTGACCGTGGAATGGGCGGGGGCCAGGGAGACCGACATGCCGTTCGACGTGCTGGACCGGGCCGATGAGGTCTTCCTGACGTCCACCCTCCGCGACGTACAGGCGGTTGGGCGGATCGACGGGCGGGAACTCGCGCACGCGCCGGGACCGGTGACCGCCAAGGCGATGCGGATCTTCGAGGAGCGCGCGGCCGCCGACAGCGATCCGAAGGCTCCGTAAAACTTCGTGACGGGTGGCCTCGGAGGCGGGTAGAACACCCCTGATGACCACCACCCTGCGGCCGACCGGGCCGATTCGGCACGAGGCCGACGGCGCGAAGTCACGCGCGTACGAGGTCTGCGTGAACGGCCGTCCTGTCGGCAGGATCGAGATCGCCACTTTCCCGGCGCTCAGCGCCAAGGCCGGTGCCATACGCTCGCTGCGGATCGACGAGGCTGACCGGCGGCGCGGACGCGGGACCGTCGCCGCCCTCGCCGCCGAAGAGGTGCTGCGCGGCTGGGGGTGCACCCAGGTACTGACATCCGTACCGCCCGCCGCCACCGCCGCGCGGCGGCTGGCGAGCGCACTCGGCTACATCGAACGCAGCCGCAGCATGCGCAAGGCGCTTCCCGCGGAGCCGCCCGCTCTGCCCGCGCATGTCGAAGGCCGTCCGATGAGCGAGGGGGAGTTCGCGCAGTGGCGGGCTCAGGCCGTCGAGAGCTACGCACAGAGCTGGATCGACCGCGGCGTTCCGGCCGAGGAGGCGCGCGCCAAGTCGGAGGCCGACCACCTCGAGAGCCTGCCCGACGGCCTTGCCACCCCAGGGGCCTCGCTGCGCTTCCTGGTCCATGACGGCGTGATCGTGGGCCACCTCTTCGTCGGGCGGCGCGAGGCGTGCTCCGGCGAGCAGGCGTCGTTCGTGTACGACGTCCAAGTCGTCGACGGACATCGGGGACAGGGCCACGGGCGTTCCCTGATGCTGCTCGCCGAGCGGGTCTCGCTCGACGCCGGGATGCGCCTGCTCGCACTGCACGTCTTCTCCGGCAACACACCGGCGATCAGCCTCTACGAGTCGCTCGGCTACGAAACGACCGCCGTCAACCTCTTCAAGCCTCTGCTCTAGGAGTCGGACCCGGAGCCGGCGAGCAGCCGGTCGGTGATCTCCTCGATGCGCGCCCGCAGCCCCTCCTGGCTCTTGCCGCCGTCCAGGCGCTCGCCGTCGATGACGTACGTCGGAGTGCCGGTGACGCCGATCGCCTTGCCCTCGGCGTGGTCGGCGTCGACGATCAGGATGTGCCGCCCGTCGATCAGGGCGGTGTCGAACTCCTCGGCGTCCAGGCCCAGTTCACGCGCGACCTCCAGCAGGACCGGCTCGCCCTTCGCTGCCAGCTCCTCGGTACGCGCGAGTACGGCCTCCACATACGGCCAGCCCTTGCCCTGTTCGGCAGCCTCTTCGGCGGCCTGGGCGGCGGTGAAGGCGTGCTTGTGCTTGTCGAGGGGGAAGTGGCGCAGCCGCAGCTCCAGCCGGTCGCCGTAGCGCTCGCGCAGGGCCCGCAGATCATCCAGGGCGCTGCGGCAGTCGGGGCACTGGAGCTCGCACCAGACATCGAGTACGACGGGGCGGGCAGTGGTGGAGTCGCTCATGGGACCAGTCTCCCAGCCCTGCGGCGTGTCCCCCGACCGGGACCTGGGGAGGAGGCTGTCCCGGAGATCTCCCTGAGGTCGTACGGGACCGTGGCCCCCACACCGCCGGACGGTGCACGATGGATAGGGACGTACCCGCCCATGCCCGCCGAAGCCTGGAGGACCGGATGATTGCCGAGACCATTTTCTCCGCGGTGTCCGCGGCGGGCCTGGGCATCGCCGCGATCACGGCCTACCGCAAGCGTTTCCTGGCCGCGACCCGGATAGCCGCCTACTCCCTGGTCCCGATCGGCCTGGTGCTGACCGGCGCCGTCGAATGGGCCGTCGACACGGCCTTCAGCCCGTCCGCGTGGATCGGCTTCGGCCTGCTGGGTGGCGCGTGGCTGCTCTTCATGACGACCCGGCCCGTCGAACGGCGCGGCGTCGGCACCCGCAAGGAGCGCAAGGCCGCGAAGTCGGCGCAGCGCGAGGCGCTCGCGCCCGAGGCGTCCGCGCCCTCACTGGGGCAGGCGGGCCGTCCGGCCGCGCAGCCCGTGGCGAAGCGGAAGGCCGCCGGTTCCGGCGACGACTTCAGCGACATCGAGGCGATCCTGAAGAAGCACGGCATCTAGCACGGCATCTAGCACGGCATCCAGCACGGGATCTGAATGAACTCCCGCAGTCGCGGGGCGTGTTGGTCGATCATGAGGGGCCTGGCTGCGACATCATCACCCCGAGATGCTCGATACCTCCCGGGGCCAGGCCCCCGCACCGACCGAAGAGCCCCGTGGCTGCCTCTTCGCGCTCTCCCAACCACCCCTGATGATCTTCCTCGCGGTGATCGGCTTCTTGCTGCTCATGGCCGCGGTACACGATCTGTTTCTGCTGTGAGCCTCAGCCGGCCGCTTCCTTGCGGCGCGCGCGGTACGCGGCGACATGCAGGCGATTGCCGCAGGTGCGGCTGTCGCAGTAGCGGCGGGAGCGGTTGCGCGACAGATCGACGAACGCGCGCCCGCAGTCCGGCGCCTCGCACCGCCGCAGCCGCTCCTGCTCGCCCGCGACAACGATGAAGGCCAGCGCCATCCCGCAGTCCGCGGCGAGATGGTCGGCAACCGACGCGCCCGGCGCGAAGTAGTGCACATGCCAGTCGTAGCCGTCGTGGTCGGTGAGCTGAGGGGTGGTCCCCGCGGCCGCCACCAGCTCATTGACCAGCTCGGCCGCGGTGCGGCCGTCGCGCGCCGCGAAGATCTCCGCGAACTGGGTCCGTACGCCGTGCACCGCCTTGAGGTCCCGCTGGTTCAGTTCGCCCACGCCGCTGACGTCGTGGCTGCGCACGAAGCCGTACAGCGCGGCGACGTCCGCGAGCCCGTCGCCCTGCTGCTCGCTCTCCGGTGCGGTGTTCACCAGATCGACGACGGTGTTGAGGGCGATCCGGGTGTCATGGGGAATCAGCACGATTCGCTCCCTGGCCTGCTGCGGGCCGGTGCCCGCCGAATTGCGCTGACTCTAGCGGTTCGCGCCGAGCGCACCGGCGCCGTCGCCGCGATGGAATCCGCGGTGACGGCGCCGGTGTGTTCCGTATGTGGTTGTCCGCGCGGCGCCGTCTCCCCGAGTAGGACGGCGCCGTGCAGCTCGCTGCCTGGCTCAGCTTTCGGCCAGGATGTGCGAAAGCTCCGTGTCGAGATCGAAGTGACGATGCTCGGTGCCCGGTGGCACCGCGGCGTCGGTCCGCTTCAGGAACGACTCCAGGGCCCGCGCCGGGGCCTCGAGCAGGGCTTCGCCCTCCGGGGAGCTCAGCGCGATGCAGACAACGCCCTGGCCGTGGCTGCGGGACGGCCAGACTCGGACGTCGCCCGTGCCGGTGGGCCGGTGCAGACCCTCAGCGAGAAGGTCGCGGGCGAAGACCCACTCGACCGTCTCTTCGGCTCCGGTGTGGAAGGTGGCGTGCACGGCATAGGGATCGGCCGTGTCATACCGCAGGCCCGCGGGTACAGGCAGTGAAGACTCGCTCGATACAACGAGGCGCAGGTGCAGCTCGCAGCTGACCGTGGTGTTCATAAGCGCCAGGGCCTTTCGCTCAGTGTGCGCTCGGGGGTTCGCACGTCGGCGAAATCGACATGCCACCTACGGTGCCGTTGTAAACCCCTCTGACCGTTTTGTGATCCTTCATGTCGCTCGTACGGCGGTGCCTCACTTTGTGTTATACGGCCATTCCAGTGATCGGGTTCAATCCGGTAGGTTTGAGTCCATGAATGCGGAGAGTGACGAGCGGGGGGAGGCCGTCGCGGCGACGGACCCGAAGCCCGCGACGGGGGACGGGACGGGCGACGTGGTGGACGTGGTGGCCGCGGAAGAGCCGGAGCTCGGCTCGAAGGCGCCCCACTTCATCAAGCGGTCCAAGCCGCTGCACCTGAGCTGGCAGGTCGGCGTTTTCATCGTCGGCCTCGCGGTGGTCGCCGGCGGCATCGTGATGCTGCCGCTGCCGGGTCCCGGCTGGCTGGTGATCTTCGGCGGCATCGCGATCTGGGCGACCGAGTTCGTCTGGGCGCAATTGGTGCTGCGCTGGACCAAGCGCAAGGTGACCGAGGCGGCACAGCGAGCGCTCGATCCCAAGGTGCGACAACGGAACATCATCCTCACCACAATCGGTCTCGTGATCATCGTGGTGCTGGTCGGAATCTACGTCTGGAAGTTCGGGATCGTGATGCCCTGGAAGATCAAGGAGTGACCGGAAAATGGTCAGGGGGACCCGCTGACATCGGGTAATGTTTGCGGTGCGCCCGGGCGATTAGCTCAGTGGGAGAGCGCTTCGTTCACACCGAAGAGGTCACTGGTTCGAACCCAGTATCGCCCACCCGGACCGAAGGCCCGGAGACTTGACGTCTCCGGGCCTTCGGCGTTTTCGCGGCCCTCAGCGCATGCGGCCGAGGGTGTCGCGCAGCTTGCGGGCGTCGCGCAGCCGCTGCTCGTAGGTCGCGCCGACGCCGAGCAGCAGCAGTCCGGCGAGCGCCGGCGGCAGCCAGCGGGGGAGCGCGCCGACGACCTGGACGACGTACGGCGCGAGCTCGTGCAGCGCGTCGAGGGCGAGCACCGCGCCGCCGAGCACCAGCAGCGCCTGGAGGCGCAGCCGGGCGCCGGTGAGCGTGACGGCCAGGGCCGCGGCGCCGAGCAGCAGCGGGCGCAGCCAGTGCCCGTCGCCCCAGGCCGCGAAGAGGCTCGGCAGCAGCGTCGCGGCGAGACCGGGGCCGTACGCCGTCCAGGACGACGCCTCCGGGTCGCGGCGGCGGCGCAGCACACCGACGGCGAGCGCGGGGACGGTCACCGGGAGGGTGTACGCCTCGGGGCTCGCGACGTCCGAGGCGTACAGCCGTACCCAGGTGGCCAGCACGAACAGCACCGCCGCGAGATACCCGGCCGCGCGGCGGCGCTCGGCCCGCACCGCCGTCCCCGCGGCGATCACGCCGCAGAGCGCCAGCACCAGAGCGAGCCACGGGCGGTCCCCGGCGGCTAGGCCGACCGCGAGCAGGCCCGCGGCGGCACCGGTGAGCTCCATCGGGAGTGCGACAGGGTGCCGGCCGAGCCGGGCGGCGAGGAGAGCCACGGCGGCGGGGATGGTGAGGAGCACCAACGCGGCCTGGTGGGGCGGGAGTTCGGCGGTCCCGGCGACAGCACCGACGAGGGCGGTCGCGAAGCCGGTGGCGGCGCAGGCGAGGACGGCCTGCACTGCGCGCCCGGCGCGTGTCGCGACCGCGGCGGCGGTGAGGACGGAGGCCAGGGTGCCAAGCACCGCGAACGTGGCCGGGCGGGTGGCCAGGGACAGCAGCGCGACGCTGACGCCGCCTCCGAGGGCGCAGCCGAGGCCGACGACGGGGCCGGCCGGGGCGTGCCGGGCGATCCACGCGGGCCGCACGGTGAGGGCCGACGCCGCGACGGTCAGGAGCACGTGGAGCGCCACGGTCGCGGCGTACCCGAGATCCAGCGCGGGCGGCACAACGAGCAGGGCGGCCCATACGAGCCCGAGGGCCACGGGAACGGCGAGGCTTCGCAGCCCGGGGCCGGGGGCCACCAGGCCGGGAGTCGCCCCCCAGGCGGGCTGTGCGGCTGGGTCCGGGGCGGGCGCGCCGACCGGGCCGGTTGGCGTGGGCGAGGGTCCGGCGGGCGGGCCGGGGTGGCCCTCCGGCGCGGGCGCGCCCGAGGGGCGCGGGGCGTCGCTTGCCGGGCCGTTGGGCGTGGGTCGTGTTCCGGCGACGTGGCCGGGGTGGCCCTCCGGGGGTCCGGCGGCGGTGCCGGAGGGGGCTCCGGCCGTGCCGGGGGTTGCGGCAGGCGGGGCAGCCCCCGCGGCCGCTCCGAGACCCCCGGCGGGCGGGCCCTCCATGGCGGGTGACCAGCGGGAGGCCGTCGTCAGGGTCGCTGCCACGATCAGCAGGACCAGCGGTGTCGCCGTCAGGCCCGATTCCGGGAGATCCAGGCCCAGCGCCCCGCGGGCGTCCGTCGGCGTGCCCGACCAGATGGTGTCCAGGACCGTCAGCGGGCCCGCCAGGGTGAGGGCGACCAGGGGCAGTGCCGAGAGCGCCGCCGCGGCGTGGACCGCGGCCGACGCGCTCGCCAGGCCCGGGCGCAGCCGCCGCGGTACTCCCATCCGTACAAGGCCCAGCAGAGCCACCGCGCACAGCAGATACCCCAGGACCGACCACCCCTCCGGCACCCCTGCCCGAGCCACGCCGCCGACCGCCGCGATCGCGGCGAGGCCCGCCACAACGGACGCGGCGGTAGCAGCCGCAGGCGACCGCAAGGCCGCGAACAGCGCCACACCCGCCGCCACGAGCAGCAGCACGGCCGGGGCGACCGCGGCCGACGGGCCGGCCGCCGTCACCGACTGCCAGGCGCCGATCAGCAGCGCCCAGCCGCCCGTCGCCGCGGCAGCGGTGGTGGCGATTCCCCGGACACCCGCCCGCTTCGCCGACAGCGCGACCACGACATCGAGCGCGGCGGTCGCCAGCAGGGCCCACTCCATCGGCGGCGCGCCCGCAAAAGCGGTCAGCGCCCAGAGCGGAAGCGGGAGTTGAGCGGTCAGCACGGCCACCGGCAGGGGAGTGCGCAGCCGGTCCAGCGAGAGACCGTACGCGGACCAGAGCGCGGCGAGCGCTGCCGAGGCGAAGGCCGCGTATCCCAGCCCGCCGGTGTCCGGAAGCGCCACCCGGTGCAGGGCGTACGCGTCGAGCACCATCAGGACCAGGCCGAGACCGGCCACCGCTTCCGCCGTCGAGGCGAGCCCCCGGCGCAGCAGCGCGATCGGCGCGGCGAGTGCCGCGACCGTCACCGCGCCGAGCACCGCGGAGCGCCCGCCGATACCCAGGTGTCCCCAGCTGACCAGCGTGAATGCGATCGCCGCGATGGTCAGCAGAATCCCGCCGAGGGTGAGCAGCAGATTCTGCACGCTTGGCGGGGACGTCTCGGGCGGCGGCGGCGCGCCGAAGGGCCGCGCCGCCGATACCGGCGGGGCGGCGGGCTGCGACTGCCGTATCGCGGTGAGCAGCCAGGCTCTGCGGGCCAGCAACTGGGCGCGGCGAGCGTCCAGTTGGACCAGCTCGCGGTCGAGGATCGCCAGTTCCTCGGCGGGTGGCGGAACGTTCTCCATGGTCGGAGTGTGGCCCGCGCCACACCGCATGGCATGGGTGCGGATACTCAGGTCGCGGGTGAGTACGCCCCCGCAGGCGCAGACTTGGAGTATGGACTGGTGTCGCTACCGCTTCCGCAGCGTCTGGGATCTGACCGCAGGACCCGCGGCCGTGTACGAGGTGCTGGAACGGGCCGAGGAGTACCCCCGCTGGTGGCCACAGGTCCGCGAGGTCACCGCGCTCGACGAGATCACCGGCACCGCGCGCTTCCGCTCCTTCCTTCCGTACGAACTGCTCGTCACCGCCCGCGCTCAGCGGCTCGACCCGGCGGCGGGGGTGCTCGAAGTAGGGATGGCCGGGGACCTGAAGGGCTGGGCGCGGTGGACGCTCACGGCGCGCGGCAGCGGCACCCGGGCGCTGTACGAACAGGAGGTGGAGGTGTGCAAGCCGCTGATGAGGCGGCTGGCGCTGCCCTGCCGGCCGGTCTTTCGCGCCAATCACGCGGCGATGATGCGCGGCGGGCGGCGCGGTCTTGCGGCGTACCTCGGGGGAGTTTGAAGGAAGCCCGCGGGGGCCTGTATGGTTCAGTCCGTTCCC
Source organism: Streptomyces sp. V1I1 (assembly GCF_030817355.1). Classification (NCBI taxonomy): domain Bacteria; kingdom Bacillati; phylum Actinomycetota; class Actinomycetes; order Kitasatosporales; family Streptomycetaceae; genus Streptomyces; species Streptomyces sp. V1I1. The sequence goes on from NZ_JAUSZH010000001.1 coordinate 6,933,311, forward strand.
GGGCGATTAGCTCAGTGGGAGAGCGCTTCGTTCACACCGAAGAGGTCACTGGTTCGAAACCAGTATCGCCCACCGGGAGAGGCCGGTCCGTCATCGACGGACCGGCCTCGACGCTTTTCGGGCGCCGGTGTTGGCGGTGTTACTGGAGCCCGCTGTGCAGGGCACTGAGCAGGGCTCCGCCCGGAGTGTCACCGGACATCTCCCAGATCATCCCGCCCAGCAGCCCCTTCGACTTGATGTACGCCGCCTTCTGGCCGATGGACCAGGTGTCGTCGAAGGACCACCACTGGCCTCCCGCGCCCTGATAGCCGTAGGTGGCCACCGACTGGGTGTCGTGGACGACCGTGAGATTCGGGACGCTGGTGACGAGGTTCTGGTACCCGCGCGTACCGGCCTCCTCCGCGAACTGGCCGGGGGCCGCGCCGTTGGCGCTCTGCCATTCGCCGTTGACGCCGCCGGCGGCGACCTCCTTCCAGCCGCGGCCGTAGAAGGGGAAGCCGATGGTCAGCTTCCGCGGACTCACTCCGGCGGTGGTGTACGCCTTCACCGCGCCGTCGATGCTGAAGTCGTTGGCGTACGGAGACTGGGCGTCGGGGTAGAGGTTGGCCTGGTGGCCGTTGCGGTTCGGCTCCCAGGAGTTGTCGCTGCCCGCGCCGTGGAAGTCATAGCCCTGGACATTGGCGATGTCCAGATCGCCGAAGATCTTCGACAGGTCCCAGCCCGCGTCGATCTTCTCCGGATCGGCCGGGGTGAATGCGGTCAGCAGCTTGTGCTCGCCGCCCAGGGCGTCGAGCTGCTTGCGGAACTCCGCGATCAGGGCGGTGTTGTTGGCCTTGTCCGCGGTGCTCCAGTGGTTGCCGGGATGGCCGTCGGGTGAGCCGGGCCACTCCCAGTCCAGGTCGATGCCGTCGAAGATCCCTGCGGCGACGCCCGCTCCGCCGGCGCCGTTGTACGTGGGTAGGTCTCCGTTGATGTACAGGTCGATGCAGGACTTCACGAACTTCTTCCGCGAGGCGTCGGTGGCGGCGACGTCTGAGAAGTACTTCGAGTAGGTCCAGCCGCCCAGCGAGATGACGACCTTGAGGTGCGGGTGCTTGGCCTTGAGCTTCTTCAGCTGGTTGAAGTTGCCGCGCAGTTTGCCCCAGCCGTCGTCGGCCACCCCGTCCACCGACTGCGACGCGGCGAAGGCACGGCCGTAGTCCGCCTCGGCGTCACCGGCCCCGTCGCCCTCATTGGGGTCCTGCGGATTGCCCGAGACACCCTTGGTGACACCGCTCAGGCAGGTGAGGTTGACCGGATCGACGTTGCCGAAGGCGTAGTTGACGACATCGAGCTTGGCCGCGGCTCCGGAGGTGTCGAGGTTCTTGACGAAGTACTGGCGGCCGTAGATGCCCCACTGGACGAAGTATCCGACGGTCGCGTGCCCGCCGTCGCCGACCGGGTCGGCGGTGGTGACGGTCAGGGTGTTGCTCGCCGGGGATGCGTTGTCGGCCGCGTCCCGGGCCCTGACGGTGAAGTCGTATCGGGTGGCGGGCGCCAGGCCGGTGATCGTCGCGCTGAGGGAGGTTGCCGGGACGCCCGCGACCAGGGCCGTGCCCCGGTAGACGTCGTACGCGGCGATTCGGTTGTTGTCGGTGGAGGCGTTCCACGACAGGGCGACGGTGCTGGAAGTCACCGCTGTGCTGCGCAGGTTGGCGGGGGCGGTGGGCGGGACGGTGTCGCTCGCCGGGTCGACGGTGGTCGCGGTGACCGAGGCGCCGACCGGTCCGAGATTGCCTCGGGTGTCCTTGGCACGGACGGTGAAGCTGTAGGCCGTGGCCGGGGTCAGGTCCCGGACGGTGGCCGATGAGGTGGCGGTGGCGGCGACCACGGTGGTGCCTCTCAGCACCTCGTAGGAGGCGACGGGGAAGTCGCCGGGGGTCGCGGCGTTCCACTTCAGACTCACAGTGCGGGCCGTGGTGTCGGTGACGGCCAGGCCGCCCGGTGCGGACGGCGGTCTGGCGGGGCTTCCGTCGCACTTGTCGCCGTTGACGAGGCAGCCGGACGGTGCGGTGATCGGTCCGGCGGCGACGAACCAGTAGCTGTACGGCTCGGTGGTGCCGTTCGCCGGGACGGTGGTGTTGTAGTAGGCGGGCGTCACGGTCACGTGCGAGCCGCTGACCGTCGCCGTCCCGTTGTAGTGCTGGCTGATCGTCACCCCGGGCGGCAGATCGAATTCGAGGGTCCAGCCGGTGACCGGGGTCCCGGCGCTGTTCTTGACGATGTAGGTGCCCTTCCACCAGGAGCCGTTGTCGGCACCGGTGAACGAGGCGGTGAGCGGGCCCGCGGCCTGTGCAGGGGTGGCCGCCAGCCCGGTGAGCCCGGCAAGTGCGAGCACGAGTGCGGTGAGTACGGCGAGGAGGCGGCGGCGGGGCGGCGGCAGGGATCTTGATCCGATTGCAGTGGACACGGCTCTCCTAGGTGTGGGGTGGGGCCCAGGTGCGGGGTGGGGAGGGACGTCCCGTGTCTCTGCTTCTCAAGAAACTTAAGTGTCACGACCGCGTCAACGGCCCCGCGGGCGGGAGCGCTGTACCAATGGCCTGCCGGGAAGGGATTCGCCGCGCTCCTGCCCCCGGAAAGGCCTAGACCAATCTCCGACGATTTTGCCTCCCCTTGACCTGGCGGTGCAACTCCCTGGCGTGTGGCGGCGGTTGTCTCGTCACTTCTCTTGACGGGGGTGTGGCACTCCGCTTCAATCCGCCTCGCAGGTCCAGACCAATCGTGGCGCCGCGTCAGGTCCGTCGACCCGCACCCGCCCCTCACTGGGAGGTCACGTGCGTATCCGAAATCGACTACTGGCCGGCCTCGGCGCGGCACTGCTCGCCGCAGCCGCCTCTCTCGCCGTGCCCGGCACGGCCCAGGCCGCCAACCTGCTCAGCAATCCCGGCTTCGAAACAGGTTCCTTGTCCGGCTGGTCCTGCACCGGCGGACTCGGCTCGGTGGTGAGCAGCCCCGTGCGCAGCGGTACGAAGGCGCTGGCCGGCGCCGCGAGCGCGAGCGACAACGCCAAGTGCACCCAGACCGTCGCCGTGCAGCCCAACACCGCCTACACGCTCTCGGGTTGGGTGCGCGGCAACTATGTGTACCTCGGCGTGACCGGCGGGCCGTCGACCTGGACCCCGTCCGCCACCGCCTACACCCAGTTGTCGGTCTCCTTCACCACCGGCGCGGCCCAGACCACCGCCGAGATCTATCTCAACGGCTGGTACGCGCAGGGCACTTACTACGCCGACGACATCAGCCTCGACGGTCCTGGCGGTGGAGGCGGCGGCGACACCCAGGCACCCACGACGCCCACGAATCTGCGCTCCACCGGCAAGACGTCCTCAAGTGTCTCGCTGGCCTGGAACGCGTCGTCCGACAATGTCGGCGTCACCGGCTACGACGTGTACCGCGGAACCACCAACGTGACCACGGTGACCGGCACCAGCGCCACCGTCAGCGGCCTTGCGGCCAGCACCTCGTACAGCTTCACCGTCCGCGCCCGTGACGCGGCCGGAAATCTCTCCCCGGCCTCGTCCGCCGTCAGTGTGACGACCGACGCGGGAGGTGGCGGCGGCCCCGGCTTCAAGCAGGCGGCTCCGTACCTCTATCTGGGCTGGGGCGACCCGCCAAGTGCCACCTCGGTGATGAGCGCCACCGGCATCAAGTGGTTCACCATGGCCTTCATCCTCTCCTCCGGTGGCTGCAACCCCGCCTGGGACGGCACGCGTCCGCTCGCCGGTGGCACCGATCAGTCCACCATCAACGCGATCCGCGGCGCGGGCGGTGACATCGTCCCGTCCATCGGCGGGTGGAGCGGCAACAAGCTCGGCCCGAACTGCTCCACGCCCGAGGCCCTGGCCGGCGCCTATCAAAAGGTGATCAACGCCTATGGGCTGAAGGCGATCGACGTCGACATCGAGAACAGCGACGAGTTCGAGAACGAGGTCGTCCAGGACCGGATTCTCGGCGCACTGAAGATCGTCAAGCAGAACAACCCCGGCCTGCGGACGATCCTCACCTTCGGCACGAGCACCACCGGGCCGACCTGGTGGGGCAACCGGCTCATAGAGCGGGCGGGCGCACTCCAAGCGGACATCGACGCCTTCACCATCATGCCCTTCGACTTCGGCGGCGGCGCCGACATGTACGGCAACACCGTGAACGCCACCGAGGGGCTCAAGACCAAGCTGAAGAGCACCTTCGGCTGGTCGGACGCCACCGCCTACGCCCATATCGGCATCTCGGGCATGAACGGTCTCAGCGACCAGCAGGAACTCACCAGCCCGGCGACCTGGACCCAGATCAAGGACTGGGCCAACTCCCACCACATCGCCCGCCTCGCGTACTGGTCGGTCAACCGTGACCGTCCCTGCCCCGGCGGCGGAGTGGTGAGCAACTGCTCCGGCATCAGCCAGAGCAACTGGCAGTTCACCTCCATCACCGCGGGATTCACCGGCTGACGCCGACCGGACCGGCGGCCCTTCCGGCGGTCCTGCCGGGTGGCGCCCTTCAGCGGGGCGCCACCCGGAGTCAGGCCGCGGCGGGCAGTTCGGGCCGCAGCGGCCACGCGGGGTCCACCACCTCGGGAGTGCCGCTGCGGGCGAACCATGCCTGCAGGCCGCGCGCCTGAGCCGCGTGCCACACCGCCTGCAGGGTGTGCAGCTCCGCCGGCGAAAGACGCTCCATCCGGGAGGCGAAACGGCGCCCCACCGCCCGGGTGACCTCCAGTGCCGCCGTCGCGTCCGCGGCCGCGTCATGAGCTCCGTCCAGTACGACCTCGTACTGCGCGCACAGATCGGTGAGCGTGCGGCGGCCCTTGCGGTACCGGTCCAGATGCTTGTCCAGGACCCTCGGGTCCAGCACGCACAGCGGGACGTTCTCCAGATAGCGGCCGAGCGACGCGGCGCGGTGGCGGCGCAGTTCGCGGTCGAGGATGGTCAGGTCGAAGGGCGCGTTCATCACGACGAGCGGGCGGGCGGCGCCGCACTGCTCGGCCAGCGCCCTCGCTATCTCCTCCATCACCGGCGCGGGCCAGCGGCCGTTGCGCTGCAGATGTTCGTCGGTCAGCCCGTGCACCTCGGTGGCGCCCGGCGGCACGGGCACCCCCGGATTGATCAGCCAGCGGGTGACGCGCGGCCGGCCGCCCGTCATGTCCTGGACGACGACGGCGGCCGAAACGATCCGGTCCTCCTCGACGTCGACTCCTGTGGTCTCTGTGTCAAATGCGGCCAGGGGGCCGTCATACCAGCGCGTCATCCCCGAACTCCTCGCACATGCCTGGCAGATGGCGTTGTCCCCCTGCCCGAATCGGTGATACCCGGGCTGTTTGCGCTGTACGCAGGGCGGTGACAACACAGATGGGGTGCCGGGAAGTTGACGCCCCGTCGTGGGGACACTCATCGGTACAGCCCGGAAGGCACGAGGAGCCATGGCGCTCGCGCAGCCCGAATCGGGCGGGCTGCTGCCGCAGCGGACAGCACCGCTGCGCGGCGCACTCGCCACCACCGCCTGCATGGAAACACTCCAAGTGGGCTACCTGCACGCGGTCGCCGCCGCGGCCGGCTGCTCGTTGTCGCAGCCGTTTCCGGACAACGGCATCGACTGGCATGTCAGTCACAGCTCGGCCGGTCACGCCGTCGACGACGAGGTGACCATCAAGGTGCAGCTCAAGTGCACGTACCAGATCCCCCCGCACCCACCGGGTCCGGCCTTCTCCTTCACGCTCGACAACGACCACTTGGTGAAGCTGGCCCGTACCCCGGTCTCCGTGCACAAGATCCTGGTCGTGATGCTCGTCCCCCGGACACAGGACGAGTGGCTGCGGGCCAGTCACGACCGGCTCGATCTGCGGCACTGCTGCTACTGGACCAACCTGGCCGGCCACCCGGTGACGGGCAGGCGCAGGACCACTGTGCGGATCCCGACCTCGCGGATCTTCGACGACCGGGCGCTCTGCGAGATCATGACCCGGGTCGGGGTGGGAGGGAGACCCTGATGCACCGGCCTTTCGACGAGTCAGTACGACCACACCCGACCGGTGATGTGCCAGGTCCCTGGTACGGAGGCGGCGAGCTGGACCCCGCCCAGGTCGACCCCGTAGTCCTGGGCGCGCTGCTCGACCGGCACGGGTGGCGGCGGCGCGGGGGAACGACGGGGCGCTATGCGCGCTGGACGCCGCCGGGGCATGCGGCGGGCGGGACGAGTCTGCTCGTCCCTGAGAGCCGGTCCTTTCCCGACTGCGAGGATCTGCTGGGCGAGGCGCTGACCGCGCTGGCGCGCAGCGCCGCGCCGTCGGCCCGCGAGGTGCTGGTCGGGCTGACGGTGCCGAGCGACGAGATCCGGTGGTGGCGCGATGTGCCGCAGGGGCCTTCGGGCGCGGTTTCGTGGACCGTACAGGAACAACTGCGGGCGGCCGCCCGGCAGATGCTGATGGCCGGAGCGCTCGCGGCGCGCGGCCGATCGGGCTACTACGGCGCGCGGCATCGGCGGCAGGCCCAGGCCTCGCTGGAAGGAGTCCTGGTGGGACCCGCTCCTGGCGGGCGCAGCCTCACCGCGTTCGTGCCGGTGCAGAGCGGCCGCGCGGTCGTGGTCCGGCTCTACCACGCGCTCCAGGCGACCCGGGAGGCCGCCGACTACCAGCGGGCGACCGGCGGGATGGATGCCTTCGACGCGGCCGTCGAGGCGGGCGTGAGCCGGGAGCTGACTGAGGCGGTCATCGCGCTGGTGCGCGGGGCGGAGGGGGCGCGGATCGCGCTGGAGTGGTCGCCAGCGGCGGGGGTGCCGGAGGGGTGCGCGCCGCGGAACGAACCGGTGGAGTTCTCGCCCGGTGACCTGCCCGCGCTGCGCGAGGCGGGCGCGCGCTATCTGACGGACGAGCCCTCGGTGCCGGTCCGGATCACGGGCACGGTGGTCCGCATGCGCCGCTCGGGCCCGCGGGGCGCGGGGACGGTCCGGCTGCGGGTGCTGGCGGGGGCGGAGGTGCCACACGTACGGGTGGCGCTGGACGAGGACTCGTACCGCACGGCGGGCCATGCGCACCTGGTCGGACTGCCGATCCGGGTGGTGGGCCGACTGGAGAGCCGCGGCGGCTTCCGGCGGCTGACGGACGCGTCGAATGTGGTGCCGGTGCAGGTGGATGAGGCGGAGCGGGACAGGCTGATGAAGTCGCTACAGGAGAATTTGGACTTCTTTGAGGAGGCATGCCAGGAGGAGTGACGGGGCGCGGGGGCGCGCGGTGCGGGGTTGCCCTCCCCGCAGCCGGGGCTCGGCCCCGGGCCCTGCGCCTCAATCTCCCCCAGACTTCGTCCGGGGGGACCCCCACGGGGCTTGGTTTCGGGGCTCGGCCCCGGACCCCGCGCCTCAATCGCCGGCGAGGCTTAATTTCGCGGCCGGGACGGCGCCTCAATCGCCGGCGGGGCTTAATTTCGCGGCCGGGACCGCGCCTCAAACGCCGGCGGGGCTGGATTCGGGGCTCCGGCCCGCGCCCCGCGCCTCAGCCGCCAGCGAGGCTTGATTTCCGCCGGTCGGCCTGAAGATTCAGGCCGACCGGCGGGAAAATCAAGCCCGTCCGGCGATTGAGGACAACGCCCGAAGGACGTACCGGGGTCTGGGGGCTTGCCCCCAGTTACGGGAAGGGGCGGGATGGGGGAACAAACCGTTTCGCGACGGACCCCAGCCGCTCGGTACGATTCGTAGCGCGCGCAGTACGAATGCGGCGTACCCCTTCAGTCAGGAGAGACCGGTGTCAGACGTCCGTGTGATCATCCAACGCGATTCCGAGCGGGAAGAGCGCGTGGTGACCACGGGCACCACGGCAGCCGAGCTCTTCACCGGCGAGCGCACCGTCATCGCGGCCCGCGTCGCCGGTGAGCTGAAGGATCTCGCGCACGAGATCAAGGACGGCGAAGAGGTCGAGCCCGTCGAGATCTCCTCCGAGGACGGGCTGAACATCCTGCGCCACTCCACCGCGCACGTCATGGCGCAGGCCGTGCAGGAGCTCTTCCCCGAGGCCAAGCTCGGCATCGGCCCTCCGGTCAAGGACGGCTTCTACTACGACTTCGATGTCGAGAAGCCCTTCCACCCCGATGACCTCAAGGCCATCGAGAAGAAGATGCAGGAGATCCAGAAGCGCGGCCAGCGCTTCTCGCGGCGCGTCGTCACCGACGAGGCCGCCCGTGAGGAGCTGGCGGACGAGCCGTACAAGCTGGAGCTGATCGGGCTCAAGGGCTCCGCGTCCTCCGACGACGGCGCGGACGTCGAGGTCGGCGCGGGCGAGCTGACCATGTACGACAACCTTGACGCCAAGACCGGCGACCTGTGCTGGAAGGACCTCTGCCGCGGTCCGCACCTGCCCACCACCCGCAACATCCCGGCGTTCAAGCTGATGCGCAACGCCGCCGCGTACTGGCGCGGCAGCGAGAAGAACCCCATGCTGCAGCGCATCTACGGCACCGCCTGGCCCTCCAAGGAAGAGCTCAAGGCGCACCTCGAATTCCTCGCCGAGGCCGAGAAGCGCGACCACCGCAAGCTCGGCAACGAGCTGGACCTCTTCTCCATCCCGGAACAGATCGGCTCCGGCCTCGCCGTCTTCCACCCCAAGGGCGGCGTCGTCCGCCGCGTCATGGAGGACTACTCCCGCAAGCGGCACGAGGAAGAGGGGTACGAGTTCGTCTACACCCCGCACGCCACCAAGGGGAAGCTCTTCGAGACCTCCGGCCACCTGGACTGGTACTCCGAGGGCATGTACCCGCCCATGCAGCTCGACGAGGGCACGGACTACTACCTCAAGCCCATGAACTGCCCGATGCACAACCTGATCTTCGACGCGCGCGGCCGGTCCTACCGTGAACTGCCGCTGCGCCTCTTCGAGTTCGGGACCGTGTACCGGTACGAGAAGTCGGGCGTCGTGCACGGCCTGACCCGGGCCCGCGGCTTCACCCAGGACGACGCGCACATCTACTGCACCAAGGAGCAGATGGCGGACGAGCTCGACTCGACGCTCACCTTCGTGCTGAACCTGCTGCGCGACTACGGCCTCACCGACTTCTATCTGGAGCTGTCCACCAAGGACCCGGAGAAGTTCGTCGGTTCGGACGAGATCTGGGAGGAGGCCACCGAGACCCTGCGCAAGGTGGCCGAGAAGCAGGGCCTGCCGCTTGTCCCGGACCCGGGCGGCGCGGCGTTCTACGGGCCGAAGATCTCCGTCCAGGCGAAGGACGCCATCGGCCGCACCTGGCAGATGTCCACCGTCCAGCTGGACTTCAACCTGCCGGAGCGCTTCAACCTGGAGTACACCGGTCCGGACGGCAGCAAGCAGCGCCCTGTCATGATCCACCGCGCGCTGTTCGGCTCGATCGAGCGGTTCTTCGCGGTGCTGCTCGAGCACTACGCGGGTGCGTTCCCGGCCTGGCTCTCGCCGGTGCAGGCGGTCGGCATTCCGGTCGGAGACGCCCACGTTCCGTATCTGCAGGAGTTCGCCGCCGAGGCGAAGAAGAAGGGCCTGCGGGTCGAGGTCGACGCCTCCTCGGACCGGATGCAGAAGAAGATCAGGAACCAGCAGAAGATGAAGGTCCCGTTCATGATCATCGTCGGCGACGACGACATGAACGCGGGCACGGTGTCGTTCCGCTACCGCGATGGTTCGCAGGAGAACGGCATTCCCCGCGACCTCGCCTTGGCGAAGCTCGTTGATGTGGTGGAGCGCCGGGCCCAGGTGTGACGTGCGCCCTGCGTATGCGGGGATGACCCCGGCATTCCGCGGGGCGACGGGCTAGCGAGTCTCTGCTCCCTGTGCACGCGGGGATCGGTTCCCGGGGACATCAGTTCCCCGGGGACCGCTTCTCGTCCTCCCGCGCGAATGTCTGCAGCAGCCAGGACGAGAACGACCCGGTCACCGCGCCCAGCAGTGCCAGCCCGCAGGCCATCAGCACCACCGCGATCACCCGGCCGAGAGCGGTCACCGGTGCCACATCTCCGTAACCCACCGTGGTCAATGTCGAGCAGGCCCACCACAGTGAGTCACCGAATGTACGGATGGTCGCGCCCGGGGCGGAGCGCTCCTCCTGATACACGGCGAGGGCGCCCGAGAAGCCGAGCAGTGCCGCCGACATGCTCGCGTAGGTGATCACGCGCGCGTGCAGGCTCAGCCGCGGCTCGCCGCGGCGCCGCTGCACCGCCGTGTAGACCCGCACCATGCGCAGCGGTCGCAGCAGCGGCAGCACGAGCACGAGGGTGTCCAGCCAGTGGGTGCGTACGAAGCGAGGTCCCTCTCCGCTCAGCTTCAGCCGCACCGCGTAGTCGAGCGCGAACATCAGCCAGGTGAGCAGCATCAGCGCGAGCGCCAGATCCCACAACACCGGGGCGGCGTCGTACGCCAGCACGACTGCCGTGTATCCGCCGAGGAAGAGCAGCGAGGCCACGAAGAGGGGCAGCTCGGTGCGCTGCTCCCAGCGCCGCTCCCGGCCGGTGGCATCGTCGACGTCCATCGGCCCAGCATCGCCGCCCGGCGGCCGGGCTCAACCCCGACGACACGCCGCGTACGGGCGAAGTCATATGCTGCACAACATGACGCTTGAGCCGGAGCAGCAGATCGGAGTGGGGACGCAGGACGCGTTCCAGCGCCTGTGGACGCCCCACCGCATGGCTTACATCCAGGGGGAGAACAAGCCGACCGGTCCGGGGGCCGGCGACGGCTGTCCCTTCTGCGCCATCCCCGCCAAGTCGGACGAGGACGGGCTCGTCATCGCCCGCGGCTCACGCGTCTACGCGGTGCTCAACCTCTACCCGTACAACGGCGGGCATCTGATGGTGGTGCCCTTCCGTCATGTCGCCGACTACACCGAGCTGGACGACGCGGAGACCGCCGAACTCGCGACGTTCACCAAGCACGCGATGACCGCGCTGCGGAACGCCGCCGGGGCGCACGGCTTCAACATCGGCATGAACCAGGGCACGGTCGCCGGGGCCGGCATCGCCGCGCATCTGCACCAGCACGTGGTGCCGAGGTGGGGCGGGGACACCAACTTCATGCCGGTCGTCGGACACACCAAGGTGCTGCCCCAGCTCCTGGCCGATACGCGCAAGATGCTGGCGGAGGCCTGGCCCGCCTGAGGCGACGGGCCAGACGTCGCGCTCACGCGTCGTAGACGTCGGCGTTGCGCGGTGCCGGGTCCTGCACGAAGCTGCTGACGACCATGGAGCGGTTCCCGAAGCGCTCGGTGTCCACGCCGTTCTCCTCGAGCACCTTCATGGCCGCGGCGTGCGTCACGCGCAGCACCGGCGTGGCCGCGCGCATCGCGTCGTCCGCCATGAACCGGTGCCGCCAGGGCTTCTCCGCCCAGGCATGGCGCAGTCCGAAGGGCTCGGGCAGGACCAGCTTGCCGCCGAGGAAGTCCAGCAGCGCCGGGTACCAGGTGAAGGGCGCGCGCACCGCGAGGCGTACCACCTCGGGTGTCTCCACCAGCGGGAGCTGCCGGTCGACGGTCTCCCAGAAGCGGATCGTCTTGTTCACCGTCACGGTCTTGGGCGCGGGCTTGGTGGTGAACAGGGAGTGCACCGGGCCGAGGGCGTGCCCGGTCACCTCGACGCGCAGCGTCTCGTGCAGCACGGTGACGGTGATCATCATGGTGATCACCAACTGGCCGTCCCAGAGGGTGAACTGGACGCCCAGATAGTGGCGGTTGCCGCCTCCGAACTGCTGGTGGTTGCAGATCCGCTGTATCTCGTGGCCCTTGACCTGGAAGGCTTCCACGTCCTGGCCGTCCGGCCGGGCCACCTCCCCGGCGTTCTCGCCGACCGGAGCCACGATCCAGTGCTTGACGGACGGGGTGGGGAAGCCGCCGGAGTTCAGCGGGCCGCGCTCCAGCATCTTCAGCTTGTCGTGGACCACCCGTATCACGTCCCAGCTGCGGAACTGGTTGATGTCCTTGCCCGGCTCCTTGGAGACCAGTTCCTCGGCCATCTGCCAGCTGCCCCAGCGGGTGCCCATCCCGAGTATGCCCTTGGGCCCCGCGTAGAAGACCGAGTTGGACTGCTGCTCGGCGGTGAGCTTCTCCAGGCCCTGGCGCAGCTGCTCGCGCGCGGTCTCATTGGGGTGCCCAGGCACCGCCTCGGGCACCTTGGCGCCGATGCCGCCGCCGGAGAGCAGGGAATCCCAACTGGCACGCATGTCCTTCGCCGTGGACTCGCAGATCCGCTTGGCCAGCAGCCAGCCTACGACCGGGGCGACGATCATGCCGCGTATGTAGTACGCCCAGATTCCGCCCAGCGGCAGCTTGATCAGGAAGATCACGGCAAGGCCGCCGATGCCGACGAGCAGCAGTGTGCCGAGCGCCCCGGCGCCCTTGTTCTGCGCGCCCGCGATTGTCCGGCGCAGCTGGAAGACGGCCAGCCAGAGCAGCAGCCCGGGCAGGAACAGCAGCCCGAACACCGCCATCACGGCGGTGAGCCTGGTGTCCCGCTCCTTGCGGATACGGTTGGCGGCCAGGCAGTGCTCGACCACCGACTGCGGCTCGGTGCCGAAGGACTGGATCAGCGCCTTGCGCGCTCCGCCGAGCATCCGCACCTGCACGGCCCGCGAGAAGGCCTCGCCCAGATTCGGCTCGAAGAGCGAGAACTTGCCCTTCTTCACCTCGGTCTTGTGCCACTCGCTGTTGGCTTTGAGTATCTCGTCGAGGGGGCTGTCGCGGTACGCGGCGGAAGCGAGCGCATGCGTCGCAGCCGTCTGCCCGGCCGAGCCCAGGAGCGGAACCTGAGCCCCCGGAGTGAAGTCGAAAACGTTGTTCGCCACTACCGCCCCCATCGCCACAAGCATCCGCACTGCGGCCTGTTCCCAACTACCGCGCCCCGCACACCTTCTGAGCTGGGCACCACAGCGTATCGGGGGCGAGCCGCCTGCGTCAGTGGGCGTTGAAACGCCGCCCGCCGTAGGGCGATCGGGCGGGCGGCATCCTCAACTACGAGCCGTTCTCGGCCTGTTCGCGGAGCTTTTCGGCCAGTTGTGGCGGCATCGCCTCATGGCGTGCGTACGAGCGGCTGAACTGCCCGGTCCCGTGCGAGATCGACCGCAGATCGACCGCGTACCGCCCGATCTCGATCTCCGGTACCTCGGCCCGTACGAGCGTGCGCGAGCCTCCTGCCTGCTCGGTGCCGACCACCCGGCCGCGCCGCCCCGACAGATCGCTCATCACCGGACCCACATACTCGTCCGACACCAGCACCCGCACTTCGGCCACCGGCTCCAGCAGATGGATACGCGCGTCCGCGGCGGCCTCGCGCAGCGCCAGCGCGCCCGCCGTCTGGAAGGCCGCGTCGGAGGAGTCCACCGAGTGCGCCCTGCCGTCCAGCAGCGTGATCCGTACGTCGACGAGGGGGTAGCCGGCCGCGACGCCGCGCGCCGCCTGGGCGCGTACGCCCTTCTCCACCGACGGGATGAACTGCCGCGGCACCGCACCGCCCACGACCTTGTCGACGAACTCGATGCCGGACCCCGCGGGCAGCGGATCCACCTCGATCTCGCAGATCGCGTACTGGCCGTGGCCGCCGGACTGCTTCACATGCCGGCCGCGGCCCGCCGACGCCTCGCCGAAGGTCTCCCGCAGCGAGACCTTGTACGGTACGACGTCGACCTGGACGCCGTACCGGCTGCGCAGCCGCTCCAGCGCGACGTCGGCGTGCGCCTCGCCCAGGCACCACAGCACCACCTGGTGCGTGGCCTGGTTCTGCTCGAGCCGCATCGTCGGATCCTCGGCGACCAGCCGCGAAAGTCCCTGGGAGAGCTTGTCCTCGTCCGCCTTGCTGTGCGCCTGGATCGCGAGCGGCAGCAGCGGATCGGGCATCGTCCAGGGCTCCATCAGCAGCGGGTCGTCCTTCGCGGAGAGCGTGTCTCCGGTCTCGGCGCGGGCCAGCTTCGCGACACAGGCGAGGTCTCCGGCGATGACCTGGCCCAGCGGCCGCTGCTGCTTGCCGAAGGGCGCGGAGAGCGCGCCGATCCTTTCGTCGACGTCATGGTCCTCGTGACCGCGGTCGGCGAGGCCGTGCCCCGACACATGCACGGTCTCGTCGGGTCGCAGGGTGCCGGAGAAGACCCGGACGAGAGAGATCCGGCCGACATAGGGGTCGGACGCGGTCTTGACCACCTCGGCCACCAGCGGCCCGTCCGGGTCGCAGGTGATCTGCGGGCGCGCCGCGCCCTGCGGGGTGGTGACGACAGGTGCCGTCGGCTCCAGCGGGGTCGGGAAGCCGCGGGTGATCAGTTCGAGGAGTTCGACCGTGCCGAGCCCCTGCTTGGCGCCCTCGGGCGCGGGGGCGGCCGCCAGCACCGGATGGAAGATGCCGCGCGCGACGGCCTTCTCCAGGTCCTCGATCAGCGTGTCGAGGTCGATCTCCGCGCCGCTGAGATAGCGGTCCATGAGCGTCTCGTCCTCGCTCTCGGAGATGATCCCCTCGATCAGCCGGCTGCGGGCCTCCTCGATCTGCGCCGTCTGCTCGGGATCGGGCGGGATCTCCTTCCGCTCGCCGGAGGAGTAGTCGAAGATCTTCTGCGAGAGCAGTCCGACCAGACCGGTGACCGGCGCATGGCCGTCAGGATTCTGCGCCCCGTACTGCGGCAGATACAGCGGCAGTACGGCATCGGGGTCGTCACCGCCGAAAATGCCTCCGCAGACCCGGGTCAGCTCCTCGAAATCGGTGCGCGCGGTCTCCAGATGCGTGACGACGATCGCGCGCGGCATTCCGACCGCCGCGCACTCCTCCCACACCATGCGGGTCGTACTCGCGACCGCATCGGCCTCCTGCGCCGCCGACACAACGAAAAGGGCCGCGTCCGCGGCTCGCAGACCGGCCCTGAGCTCCCCGACGAAGTCGGCATATCCGGGAGTGTCCAGCAGATTGATTTTGTACCCGCCCCATTCGACGGGGACCAGCGAGAGCTGTACGGAACGTTGCTGCCGGTGCTCGATCTCGTCGTAGTCGGAGACCGTACCGCCGTCCTCGACCCGGCCCGCCCGGTTGACCGCTCCCGCGGTCAGCGCGAGGGCCTCGATCAACGTCGTCTTTCCCGATCCGCTGTGGCCGACCAGCACCACGTTCCGTACGGATGAGGGCTGGTCGGCCGTAGTTGCCCTGCCGGCGGCTCCGGGGTGTGCGTTCGCCTTGTCGCCCATGATCTTGCCTCCCGATCGATTGCCCGGTGAGGAGAGAGGCCGCGGGCGCGGGGAGCCATGAGGGAGGTCCCGGACAGCGTCCGGGGGCAGCTCCGGCGATGCCCGCGGTCGTCTTTCGAGCTTTCCACTCCCGTCACGGTGCGTCCATACGTCGTGCGCGACGGCGGGAGTCGGGTGCGCGGCGCTGGACCCCGTGGGTCCTGGCTACGATGGGCCAGCCGGTGGCCGATGGGGCCATGCGGCCCACCGACCCTCGGGAAGGCCATGCTGAACAAGTACGCGCGTGCATTCTTCACGCGTGTCCTCACACCGTTCGCCGCTTTTCTGCTCCGCCGCGGGGTGAGTCCCGACGCGGTCACCCTCGTGGGCACGGCCGGAGTGATGGCGGGTGCGCTGGTCTTCTTCCCCCGGGGAGAGTTCTTCTGGGGCACGATCGTCATCACGTTGTTCGTTTTCTCGGACCTTGTCGACGGCAATATGGCGCGGCAGGCGGGGATTTCGAGCCGCTGGGGCGCATTCTTGGACTCGACCCTCGACCGGGTCGCCGACGGCGCGATCTTCGCCGGTTTCGCCCTCTGGTACGCGGGCACCGGAAACGACAACGTGTTGTGCGCCGTCGCCATTTTCTGTCTGGCGAGCGGCCAGGTCGTGTCGTACACCAAGGCACGTGGCGAATCGATTGGCCTGCCGGTCGCGGTGAGCGGTCTCATCGAGCGGGCCGAGCGACTGGTGATCTCCCTCGTCGCCGCCGGACTCGCTGGACTGCATGATTTCGGGGTGCCCGGGATCGACGTTCTGCTGCCGATCGCGCTGTGGGTCGTTGCCGTCGGCAGCCTGGTGACACTTGGACAGCGGGTCGTGACGGTACGACGGGAGTCCGCGGAGGCCGATGCCGCCGCGGGGCACGGGAACGAGGCTGAGGCGACGTGATGCGGGACCGGCTGACCGACGGGCTGTACGGACTCGGCTGGAGCACGGTCAAGAAGCTGCCGGAGCCGGTGGCCACCGCGCTCGGCCGGTCCATCGCGGACATCGCGTGGAAGCGGCGCGGCAAGAGCGTGCTGCGGCTGGAGTCCAACCTCGCCCGGGTGGTGCCCGACGCGAGCCCGGAGCGTCTCGCCGAGCTGTCGAAGGCCGGCATGCGCTCGTACATGCGGTACTGGATGGAGTCCTTCCGGCTGCCCACATGGAGCGCCGAGCGCGTCGAGCAGAACGTGCAGATCAAGGGCGCCCACTATCTGAAGGACGGGCTCGCGGCGGGGCGCGGCGTGGTTCTCGCGCTGCCGCACCTGGCGAACTGGGACCTCGCGGGCGTCTGGTCCACCCGGATCCTGGGCATCCCTTTCACCACCGTCGCCGAACGCCTCAAGCCCGAAACGCTCTACGACCGGTTCGTGGCCTACCGCGAGAGCCTCGGCATGGAGGTGCTGCCGCACAGCGGCGGCGAGGCCTTCGGCACGCTGGCCCGGCGGCTGCGCTCCGGCGGCCTGGTCTGCCTGGTCGCCGACCGTGATCTGTCGGCCTCGGGCGTCGAGGTGAAGTACTTCGGGGAGACGGCCCGGATGCCGGCCGGACCGGCGCTGCTGGCCCAGCAGACCGGCGCGCTGCTGATGCCGGTGACGCTCTGGTACGACAAGGCTCCGCTCATGCGCGGGCAGATCCACCCACCGGTCGAGGTACCCGAGACAGGTACCCGGGCCGAGAAGGCGTCCTCCATGACACAGGCGCTGGCCGATGCCTTCGCCACTGGAATCACCGAGCACCCGGAGGACTGGCACATGCTGCAGCGGCTGTGGCTCGCCGACCTTGAGGAGCGGCCGCTGTGAAGATCGGCATCGTCTGCCCGTACTCCTGGGATGTACCGGGCGGCGTCCAATTCCACATCAGAGACCTTGCGGAGCATTTGATCCGGCTCGGCCACGAGGTGTCGGTCCTTGCGCCGGCGGACGACGAGACGCCGCTGCCGCCGTACGTCGTCTCGGCGGGCCGGGCGGTTCCGGTCCCGTACAACGGCTCGGTCGCCCGGCTCAACTTCGGCTTCCTGTCGGCCGCGCGGGTGCGGCGCTGGCTGCACGACGGCACGTTCGACGTGATCCACATCCATGAGCCGACCTCGCCGTCGCTGGGGTTGCTGGCCTGCTGGGCGGCGCAGGGGCCGATCGTCGCGACGTTCCACACGTCGAATCCGCGCTCGCGCGCGATGATCGCCGCGTATCCGATCCTGCAGCCCGCGCTGGAGAAGATCAGCGCCCGGATCGCGGTCAGCGAATACGCCCGCCGGACGCTCGTCGAGCACCTGGGCGGCGACGCGGTCGTCATCCCGAACGGTGTCGACGTCGGCTTCTTCGACAAGGCCGAGCCGAAGGCGGAGTGGCAGGGCAACACGATCGGCTTCATAGGGCGCATCGACGAGCCCCGCAAGGGTCTTCCGGTGCTGATGGCAGCCTTCCCGAAGATTGTCGAAGCCTGCCCGGACGTGCGGCTGCTGGTCGCGGGCCGCGGCGACGCGGTGGAGGCGGTCGGCTCGCTGCCGAAGGAGATGCGCTCGCGGGTCGAGTTCCTCGGCATGGTCAGCGACGAGGACAAGGCGCGGCTGCTGCGCAGCGTCGAGGTGTACGTCGCACCCAACACCGGGGGTGAGAGCTTCGGCATCATCCTGGTCGAGGCGATGTCGGCGGGCGCGCCGGTGCTCGCCTCCGACCTGGACGCGTTCGCGCAGGTCCTGGACCAGGGCGCGGCGGGCGAGCTGTTCGCGAACGAGGACGCGGACGCGCTGGCGGCGGCGGCTGTGCGGCTGCTGGGGGACCCGGAGAGGCGGGCGGAGCTGCGGGCGCGGGGGAGCGCGCATGTGCGGCGCTTCGACTGGTCGACGGTGGGGGCGGACATCCTGGCGGTGTACGAAACGGTGACGCACGGCGCGGCTGTGGTGGCGGCGGACGAGAGATCGGGGTTCCGCTCGAGGTTCGGCCTGGCGCGCGACTGAGCGCGCGCCTCGGGGCCGGGGCGCGCGCCTGACGCCTGCGGTGCCTGTTCCCCACCCCGCCCCTTCCCGTAGCCCGGGCTCCGCACCGGACCCCGCGCCTCAGTCGCCGGCGGGGCTCCGATGGAGCCCGTTGGGGGTCCCCCCGGACGAAGTCTGGGGGATATTGAGGACAACGCCCGAAGGGCGTATGGGGTCTGGGGCTTGCCCCAGTTCGGGAAGTGGGGGTCCCCCCACGCCCGCCAGGGCGTAGGGGGAGGGCAGGGGAACAAGCCCGCCGCAGGCCAGGCTCCCGTCGGGCGCCGCCCCGCCCCCGGTAGCCTTGCCGCCCGTGACCGAAACCCTCATCTGGATCGTCATCGCCCTCGTCGCGATCGGCCTGTATCTCAGCTGGACCGCCGGCCGGCTCGACCGGCTGCACGTCCGTATCGACGCCGCCCGCGCCGCGCTCGACGCCCAACTTCTGCGCCGCGCCTCGGTCACCCAGGAACTAGCCACCTCCGGCGTGCTCGATCCGGCCGCTTCGATCGTGTTGTACGAAGCCGCCCACGCCGCCCGCCAGGCGGAGGAGGAGCAGCGCGAGGTTGCCGAGAGCGAGCTCAGCGCGGCGCTGCGGGCCGTCTTCGGGGAGCCGGCGCAGGTGGAGGCCGTACGGGAGGTGCCGGGCGGCGAGGAGGCCGCGGGTGAGCTCGCGCAGGCGGTGCGCCGGGTCCCGATGGCGCGCCGGTTCCACAACGACTCGGTGCGCGCGGCCCGCGCCCTGCGCCGCCACCGCAAGGTCCGCTGGTTCCGGCTGGCGGGGCACGCGCCCTTCCCGCTGGCCTTCGAGATGGACGACGAGCCGCCGACCGCCCTCGCCGACCGCCCCGGCACCTGACCTTCGGTTCCTGACGCCCGGCACCTGACCTTCGGCACTGACCTTCGGCACCTGAGGGTTCAAAACGATCCACCGGCTGTTCATTGGCCCTTGCAGTGGACTGGTCCCCGGCTGTTCCATCGGGAACGCATCACAACGTCGTCATCGAGTGAGGTCCCTCCGTGTCCAGCACGCTCCCCACCACCCCGCAGGCCCCCGAGACCGGCACCGCACGCGTCAAGCGCGGCATGGCCGAGCAGCTCAAGGGCGGTGTGATCATGGATGTGGTCAACGCCGAGCAGGCGAAGATCGCCGAGGACGCGGGCGCCGTGGCCGTCATGGCTCTGGAGCGGGTCCCCGCCGACATCCGCAAGGACGGCGGCGTGGCCCGGATGTCCGACCCGAACATGATCGAAGAGATCATCGACGCCGTCTCCATCCCGGTCATGGCCAAGTCCCGTATCGGCCACTTCGTGGAGGCCCAGGTCCTCCAGTCGCTGGGTGTCGACTACATCGACGAGTCCGAGGTGCTGACCCCGGCCGACGAGGTCAACCATAGCGACAAGTGGGCTTTCACGACTCCTTTCGTGTGCGGTGCCACCAACCTCGGTGAGGCGCTGCGCCGTATCGCCGAGGGCGCGGCCATGATCCGCTCCAAGGGCGAGGCCGGCACCGGCAACGTCGTCGAGGCCGTCCGTCACCTGCGCCAGATCAAGAACGAGATCGCCAAGCTGCGCGGCTTCGACAACAACGAGCTGTACGCCGCCGCCAAGGAGCTCCGCGCCCCGTACGAGATCGTCAAGGAGGTCTCCGAGCTCGGCAAGCTGCCGGTCGTGCTGTTCTCCGCCGGTGGTGTGGCCACCCCGGCCGACGCGGCGCTGATGCGCCAGCTCGGCGCCGAGGGCGTCTTCGTCGGCTCCGGAATCTTCAAGTCGGGCGACCCGGCCAAGCGCGCCGCGGCCATCGTGAAGGCCACCACCTTCTACGACGACCCCAAGATCATCGCGGACGCTTCCCGCAACCTCGGCGAGGCCATGGTCGGCATCAACTGCGACACCCTCCCCGAGACCGAGCGCTACGCGAACCGGGGCTGGTAATGACCACTCCCGGCACCCCTGTCATCGGGGTTCTCGCCCTGCAGGGCGATGTACGGGAGCACCTGATCGCCCTGGCTGCGGCTGACGCCGTGGCCAGGCCGGTCCGGCGCCCCGAGGAGCTCGCCGAGGTCGACGGCCTCGTCATCCCCGGCGGCGAGTCCACCACCATGTCCAAACTCGCGGTGCTGTTCGGCATGATGGAGCCGCTGCGCGAGCGGATCGCTGCGGGCCTGCCCGTCTACGGAACCTGCGCCGGCCTGATCATGCTCGCCGACAAGATCCTCGACCCGCGCTCGGGCCAGGAGACGCTCGGCGGCATCGACATGATCGTCCGCCGCAATGCCTTCGGCCGGCAGAACGAGTCCTTCGAGGCGGCCGTCGAGGTCGCCGGCGTGACCGATGGACCGGTCGACGGCGTCTTCATCCGGGCCCCCTGGGTGGAGTCGGTGGGCGCCGAGGTCGAGGTGCTCGCCGAGCACGATGGCCACATCGTCGCCGTACGCCAGGGCAATGCCCTGGCGACGTCCTTCCACCCGGAACTCACCGGTGACCACCGGGTGCACGGCCTCTTCGTGGACATGGTGCGCGCGGCCGGGTGACGTGATCCCGGTAGGATCTCTGCCGAACGCAGCAGTAGTGGGTTACGCGAAGGAGACAGGCAGATGTCCGGCCACTCTAAATGGGCTACGACGAAGCACAAGAAGGCCGTGATCGATGCCAAGCGCGGCAAGCTCTTCGCGAAGCTGATCAAGAACATCGAGGTCGCGGCCCGCACCGGCGGCGCCGACCCCGAGGGTAACCCGACGCTCGTCGACGCCATCCAGAAGGCGAAGAAGAGCTCCGTCCCCAACAAGAACATCGACTCCGCGGTCAAGCGCGGCGCCGGTCTTGAAGCGGGCGGCGTCGACTACCAGACGATCATGTACGAGGGTTACGGCCCGAACGGCGTCGCGGTGCTCATCGAGTGCCTCACCGACAACCGCAACCGCGCCGCCTCCGACGTACGTGTCGCGATGACCCGCAACGGCGGCTCGATGGCCGACCCGGGCTCCGTCTCGTACCTCTTCAACCGCAAGGGCGTCGTGATCGTCCCCAAGGGCGAGCTGACCGAGGACGACGTCCTCGGGGCTGTCCTTGACGCGGGTGCCGAAGAGGTCAACGACCTGGGTGAGTCGTACGAGGTCGTCAGCGAGGCCACCGACATGGTCGCGGTCCGCACCGCGCTCCAGGAAGCGGGCATCGACTACGACTCGGCCGAGGCCAACTTCCTTCCGACCATGCAGGTCGAGCTCGACGAAGAGGGCGCGCGCAAGATCTTCAAGCTGATCGACGTGCTGGAGGACAGCGACGACGTGCAGAACGTCTTCGCCAACTTCGACGTCTCGGACGAGGTCATGGAAAAGGTCGACGCCTGACCCTCGATGCGTGAACGGGCCGACGGGACACACCCCGTCGGCCCGCCGTCGTTGTCAGAGGCGCCGGTTAGCCTGAGGGCCGAAACCATCAATTGAGAAACCACGATGGCGAGCAGCCCCCTCCGCGAGAGCGGTGGCGGTTTAGCCGCAAAGGGGGGAGGGGGCACGATGCGGGTGCTGGGCGTGGACCCAGGGCTGACGCGATGCGGCGTCGGCGTGGTCGAGGGCATCGCGGGCCGTCCCCTGACCATGCTCGGCGTAGGTGTCGTACGGACCCCGGCGGACGCGGAGTTGGGCCTCCGGCTGGTCGCCATCGAGCAGGGCATGGAGCAGTGGCTGGACGAGCACCGGCCCGAAGTCGTCGCGGTGGAGCGGGTGTTCAGCCAGCACAATGTGCGTACGGTCATGGGCACCGCCCAGGCCAGCGCGGTCGCCATGCTCTGCGCCTCCCGCCGGGGCATCCCCGTAGCCCTGCACACCCCGAGCGAGGTCAAGGCCGCCGTCACCGGCAGCGGCCGGGCCGACAAGGCACAGGTCGGGGCGATGGTGACCAGGCTGCTGCGGCTGGATGCCCCGCCCAAGCCGGCCGACGCGGCGGACGCCCTCGCCCTCGCCATCTGTCACATCTGGCGCGCCCCCGCGCAAAACCGCCTCCAGCAAGCCGTCGCCCTGCACGCATCGAAAGGCCGTACCGCATGATCGCCTTTGTGAGCGGCCCGGTCGCCGCCCTCGCCCCCACCACCGCGGTCATCGAGGTCGGCGGCGTCGGTATGGCCGTCCAGTGCACGCCGAACACCCTCTCCGAGCTCCGCATCGGCAAGGAGGCCAAGCTCGCCACCTCGCTGGTCGTACGGGAGGACTCGCTCACGCTCTACGGCTTCGCGGACGACGACGAGCGCCAGATCTTCGAGCTGCTGCAGACCGCGAGCGGCGTCGGGCCCCGGCTGGCCCAGGCCATGCTCGCCGTACACACCCCGGACGCCCTTCGCGTCGCCATCGCGACCGGCGACGAGAAGGCGCTGACCGCGGTCCCGGGCATCGGCAAGAAGGGCGCGCAGAAGCTGCTGCTCGAGCTGAAGGACCGGCTCGGTGAACCGGTCGGCGCGCACATCGGCAGGCAGGGCATCGCCACCGCCGCCGCAGCCCCGATGGCCTGGCGCGATCAGCTGCATGCCGCGCTGATCGGCCTCGGCTATGCCACCCGTGAGGCAGACGAGGCGGTCGCCGCGGTCGCGCCGCAGGCCGAGGCCGCCGAGAGCACACCGCATGTGGGCCAGCTCCTCAAGGCCGCCCTCCAGACCCTGAACCGCACCCGCTGATTAACCAGCCGACCCCGCGAGGCAATCCACTGTGAACTGGGACGACACCGCACCGCCGACCGACGACATCGCCGCCGAGCGGCTCGTCGGCGGGTCAGCCGACGGCGAGGACCAGGCCGTCGAGGCGGCGCTGCGGCCGAAGTCGCTGGACGAGTTCGTCGGCCAGGAGCGGGTCCGCGAGCAGCTGGACCTTGTCCTGAAAGCGGCCCTCGCGCGCGGCGCCACCGCCGACCACGTCCTGCTCTCCGGCGCCCCCGGCCTCGGCAAGACCACCCTCTCCATGATCATCGCTGCGGAGATGAACGCCCCGATCCGCATCACCTCGGGTCCCGCCATCCAGCACGCCGGCGACCTGGCCGCGATCCTCTCCTCCCTCCAGGAGGGCGAGGTGCTCTTTCTCGACGAGATCCACCGGATGTCCCGGCCCGCCGAGGAGATGCTCTACATGGCCATGGAGGACTTCCGGGTCGACGTGATCGTCGGCAAGGGTCCGGGGGCCACCGCCATCCCGCTCGAACTCCCTCCGTTCACCCTGGTCGGCGCCACCACCCGGGCCGGGCTGCTGCCGCCCCCGCTGCGCGACCGCTTCGGCTTCACCGCGCACATGGAGTTCTACGACCCCGCCGAGCTGGAGCGCGTCATCCACCGCTCCGCCCAGCTCCTCGACGTCGACATAGAGGCCGACGGCGCCGCTGAGATCGCCGGCCGCTCCCGCGGCACGCCCCGTATCGCCAACCGTCTGCTGCGCCGCGTCCGCGACTACGCCCAGGTCAAGCTGGACGGCCTGATCACCCGCGAGGTGGCCGCCGCCGCCCTGAAGGTGTACGAGGTCGACGCCCGCGGACTCGACCGCCTCGACCGTGGCGTGCTCCAGGCGCTGCTGGGACTGTTCGGCGGCGGCCCGGTGGGTCTGTCCACGCTCGCGGTGGCCGTCGGGGAGGAGCGCGAGACGGTCGAGGAGGTGGCCGAGCCCTTCCTGGTACGGGAGGGACTGCTGGCCAGGACCCCCCGTGGCCGGGTCGCCACCCCTGCCGCCTGGGCCCACCTGGGACTCGTACCGCCGCAGCAGGCCCCCGGCGCAAGCGGACAACAGGGGCTGTTCGGGACGTGACGGCGCGGAGTCTCGCCGGGCCAGGAACCACAGTGGGATGCTGGGCGTTGTTCCAATGATGCGGACTCGCTTAGACTCCGCCGATGCCGCCCCTACAGGTCGGCGTACCCACCCCCGTAGATAAGGCCGCCTCGTCAGTGCGGTCGTGCGAAGGAAGTTCCGTCCCGTGAGTCTCGTGACCCTCCTCCCCTTCATTGTGCTCATCGGGGCCATGTTCCTGATGACCCGGTCGGCCAAGAAGAAGCAGCAGCAGGCCGCCCAGATGCGTGACCAGATGCAGCCGGGCACCGGCGTCCGGACGATCGGGGGCATGTATGCCACCGTCAAGGAGCTTCACGACGACACCGTCCTCCTTGAGGTGGCTCCCGGCGTCCACGCCGTCTACGCCAAGAACTCCATCGGCGCGGTCCTCGACGACGCGGAGTACAACCGCATCGTGCACGGCGACGGTCACCTCAAGGTCGACGGCCCCGTCGTGCCGGACGACGCTTCCTCGCTGACCGAGACCGCCGACTCCGACTCCTCGGACGACGCCAAGATCGACCTGGGCAAGAAGCCCGAGGCTCCCGCGGCCGACGACGCCGAGCCGAAGGGCGTCGCCGAGTCGAAGGACGACGCCGAGCCCAAGGACGGCAAGGCCGACGGCGAGACCGACGCGAAGTAGCCATGCGAGGGGACCGCAGGGGCGCCCACCGGCGCCCGGCGGTCCCCCGGTCGTGTTGATTTCTGCGGGGGCAGGTCCCCACAACACTTCGTGGCCGCTTCGGCGCACACCCGGCGCGGGGCGGTTGGACAGGGAGAAACGAGAAGGTGGCAGCACCGAATAGGGGCCGAAGGCCCGCGGGGGCTCAGAGCAGGCCGGGGCGCGCCCTGGTACTGATTCTGATCGCCATGGTCGCGCTCACGGGCGGGATGTTCTGGGCGGGTCAGCTCAAGCCGCGTCTGGGCATCGACCTGGCGGGCGGTACGACCATCACGCTCAAGGCGAAGAACCAGCCCGGCCAAGAGAACGGCGTCAACGAGACCAACATGAACACCGCGGTCGGCATCATCGAGCGCCGCGTCAATGGTCTGGGCGTCTCCGAGGCCGAGGTCCAGACTCAGGGCGATGACAACATCATCGTCAACATCCCCAAGGGGACGAATTCCCAGCAGGCCCGCGAGCAGGTGGGCACCACCGCCCAGCTCTTCTTCCGGCCCGTGCTGACCGTCGCCCCCGGCGGCCCCACCTCTCCGCAGCCCTCCCCGAGCCCCTCGGCATCGGACAAGGCCAAGGACAAGGCCAAGGACGGCAAGCAGACGGCCAACCCGCCGTCCGGCACCCCTTCGCCGACTGCGACGGCGCAGGGCCGCGCGGTGACCGACGCCCTGAAGGCACCGACACCCACGCCGACCGCCTCCGGGTCGGGCAAGCCGAAGTCCTCCGAGACCCCGAAGCCGCCCCCCTCCGGCGACACGGCGGCCACCGACAAGCTGCAGAAGGCGTTCCTGGCCCTCGACTGCACGAACAAGAAGGCCCGCGTCGAGGTCGGTGAGAACGTCAAGCCCAGCCAGCCGACCCTCGGCTGCGGCCAGAACTCGGACGGCCAGTGGGAGAAGTACCTCCTCGGTCCGGCCGAGGTCGACGGCAAGGACGTCGACGACGCCAAGGGCCAGCTGGACCAGCAGCGTGGCATGTGGATCGTCACGATGGACTTCACCAGCAGCGGTGCCAAGAAGTTCCAGAAGATCACCAGCAGGCTTTCGCAGCAGCAGGCGCCGATGAACCAGTTCGCCATCGTCCTCGACGGCGAAGTGGTCTCAGCGCCCTCGGTGCGCACAGCGCTGAGCGCCAACGCCGAGATCTCCGGAAACTTCACCCAGGAGTCCGCGCAGGACCTGGGCAACATCCTGTCGTACGGCGCGCTCCCGCTCTCCTTCGAGGAGCAGAGCGTCACCACCGTCACGGCCGCGCTCGGCGGCGAGCAGCTCAAGGCGGGTCTGATCGCCGGTGCGATCGGCCTCGCGCTGGTCATCATCTACCTGGTGGCGTACTACCGCGGCCTGGCCCTGATCGCGATCCTCAGCCTCATCGTCTCCGCGATCCTGACGTACACGATCATGGCGCTGCTCGGCCCGGCCATCGGCTTCGCGCTGAACCTGCCGGCGGTCTGCGGTGCGATCGTCGCGATCGGCATCACAGCCGACTCGTTCATCGTGTACTTCGAACGCATCCGGGACGAGATCCGCGAGGGCCGTACGCTGCGGCCCGCCGTCGAGCGTGCCTGGCCGCGCGCCCGGCGCACCATCCTGGTCTCCGACTTCGTGTCGTTCCTTGCCGCCGCGGTGCTGTTCGTCGTCACCGTCGGCAAGGTCCAGGGCTTCGCGTTCACGCTGGGTCTGACCACCCTGCTCGACGTCGTCGTGGTGTTCCTCTTCACCAAGCCCGTGATGACGCTCCTCGCCCGCAAGAGGTTCTTCGCGAACGGCCACCCGTGGTCCGGACTGGACCCGAAGCGGCTCGGCGCCAAGCCCCCGCTGCGCCGCTCCCGCCGCGCCTCCGCCCCCACCGACCCGAAGGAGGCGTGAGATGTCCCGACTCGGCAATCTCGGCGCCCGGCTCTACCGCGGTGAGGTCGGCTATGACTTCATCGGCAAGCGGAAGATCTGGTACGGCCTCTCGATCCTGATCACCATCACCGCCATCCTCGGCCTGGCGGTGCAAGGCCTGAACATGGGCATCGAGTTCAAGGGCGGTGCCGTCTTCAACACCCCGAAGACGAGCGCCTCGGTCTCCCAGGCGCAGAACGCCGCGGAGGAGGCCTCCGGTCACCCGGCGATCGTCCAGAAGCTCGGCAACGGCGGACTGCGTATCCAGGTCAGCGAGCTCGACACCCAGCAGGCCGACAAGGTCAAGACCGAGCTCTCCGAGAGTCTCAAGGTCGACTCGGAGAAGATCAACGCCGAGCTCGTCGGACCCAGCTGGGGCGAGCAGATCGCCAACAAGGCATGGACCGGCCTCGGGATCTTCATGATCCTCGTCGTGATCTATCTCGCGATCGCGTTCGAGTGGCGCATGGCGGTCGCGGCCCTGATCGCCCTGATCCACGACATCACGATCACCGTCGGTGTGTACGCGCTGGTCGGTTTCGAGGTCACGCCGGGCACCGTGATCGGTCTGCTCACGATCCTCGGTTACTCGCTCTACGACACGGTCGTCGTCTTCGACTCCCTCAAGGAGGGCTCGAAGGACATCACCAAGCAGACCCGCTGGACCTACAGCGATGTCGCCAACCGCAGCATCAACAGCACTCTGGTGCGTTCCATCAACACCACGGTCGTCGCGCTGCTGCCGGTGGCGGGCCTGCTGTTCATCGGTGGCGGTGTCCTCGGCGCCGGCATGCTGAACGACATCTCGCTGTCGCTGTTCGTCGGCCTGGCGGCCGGTGCGTACTCCTCGATCTTCATCGCCACGCCGCTCGTCGCCGACCTCAAGGAGCGCGAGCCGCAGATGAAGGCCCTGAAGAAGCGGGTGCTCGCCAAGCGCGCGGCGGCCGCCGCGAAGGGCGAGTCGGCGGACGACTCCGGTCAGCCGCAGGACGGGGTGCCGGACGACGCCGCGACGGACGACGCCGCGACGGCCGGCGCCGTCGTGGGCCCGCGCGGCCGCGGCCGCGGCCGTCCCTCGGGCAGGCGCCGATGACGATCGGCACGCAGGAGCTGCTGCTCAGCCGCATCCGGGACGTCGCCGACTATCCGAAGCCGGGGGTGGTGTTCAAGGACATCACGCCCCTGCTCGCGGACCCGGAGGCCTTCGGGGCCCTCACCGACGTGCTCGCCGGACTGTGCGCGCGCCATGAGGCCACGAAGATCGTCGGCTTGGAGGCGCGCGGCTTCATCCTGGGCGCTCCGGTCGCTGTCCGCGCCGGGCTCGGCTTCATTCCCGTACGCAAGGCGGGCAAACTCCCCGGAGCGACGCTCTCGCAGGCGTACGAGCTGGAGTACGGCCAAGCCGAGATCGAGGTGCACGCCGAGGACCTGCGGGCGGGCGACCGCATCATGGTCATCGACGATGTGCTTGCCACCGGAGGCACCGCCGAGGCGTCGCTGGAGCTGATCCGGCGCGCCGGAGCCGATGTCGCGGGCGTCGCGGTCCTGATGGAGCTCGGCTTCCTCGGCGGCCGGGCGCGCCTGGAGCCTGCGCTGCGCGGGGCTCCACTGGAGGCTCTGATAACGCTCTGACGCCATGCGTCGTAGTACCGATGGGCGCCCCGGGAATCGTCCCGGGGCGCCCATCGTTCTGTGCTGCTGCGATCACACGGCGCCCCGTCCGGCCGCGACCGTACGGTGGCGCGCAGTGACGACAGGGCGTCCGAAGAGGCTCGTGTGTCTCATCTGTCATGTCCGGACCCACGGCCTCATGAGCACCGGGACGCCGAGGTCGATACCATGGCTTCTCCGGACCTGACCGGGGGACCCGGAACCGCACGAGGAGCGCTCTTGCCAGACGAGGCCCACCGCGCCGCCGCGCAGCCCGACCAGATGGCCGAAAAGGCCGCGGCAGCCTCTGTCACGCCCGAGAAGAAGCCAGCCGAGAAGCCGAAGCCGGCGGCGACCGAGCGTAGCGAGATGGGCGTCCCCCCGGCCGAGGTCCGGGAGAGTTCGAACGGTGCGGCGCCCGAGCGAGCGAACGGTGCGGCCCCCGTCTCCGCTCCCACCCCGACTCCCACGCCCGCCCCCCGGCCCACGCCCGCGGCCGTGCCCAGGAGCGGCGGCTCGTCGAACCGTGTGCGCGCCCGCCTCGCCCGCCTCGGCGTCCAGCGCTCCTCGCCGTACAACCCCGTCCTGGAGCCGCTGCTGCGGATAGTGCGCAGTAACGACCCCAAGATCGAGACCTCTACGCTCCGCCAGATCGAGCGCGCCTACCAGGTCGCCGAACGCTGGCACCGCGGTCAGAAGCGCAAGAGCGGCGACCCGTACATCACGCACCCGCTCGCCGTCACCACCATCCTCGCCGAGCTCGGCATGGACCCGGCGACCCTGATGGCCGGGCTGCTGCACGACACGGTCGAGGACACCGAGTACGGCCTGGACACCCTGCGCCGCGACTTCGGTGACCAGGTCGCCCTCCTCGTCGACGGCGTCACCAAGCTGGACAAGGTCAAGTTCGGCGAGGCCGCGCAGGCCGAGACCGTACGCAAGATGGTCGTCGCCATGGCCAAGGACCCGCGCGTCCTGGTCATCAAGCTCGCCGACCGGCTGCACAACATGCGCACCATGCGCTATCTCAAGCGGGAGAAGCAGGAGAAGAAGGCCCGCGAGACCCTTGAGATCTACGCGCCGCTGGCCCACCGGCTGGGCATGAACACCATCAAGTGGGAGCTGGAGGACCTCGCCTTCGCGATCCTCTACCCCAAGATGTACGACGAGATCGTGC
The DNA here is from genome assembly GCF_030817355.1 of Streptomyces sp. V1I1. Classification (NCBI taxonomy): domain Bacteria; kingdom Bacillati; phylum Actinomycetota; class Actinomycetes; order Kitasatosporales; family Streptomycetaceae; genus Streptomyces; species Streptomyces sp. V1I1. The sequence goes on from NZ_JAUSZH010000001.1 coordinate 6,962,690, forward strand.
GGCTCGTCGCCGAGCGCGCGCCCAAGCGCGACGAGTATCTGGCCATAGTGACCGACGAGGTCCAGTCCGATCTGCGCGCGGCCCGTATCAAGGCCACCGTCACGGGACGGCCCAAGCACTACTACAGCGTCTACCAGAAGATGATCGTCCGCGGCCGCGACTTCGCGGAGATCTACGACCTGGTGGGCATCCGCGTCCTCGTCGACACCGTCCGCGACTGCTATGCGGCGCTCGGCACCGTCCATGCGCGATGGAATCCGGTCCCCGGCCGGTTCAAGGACTACATCGCGATGCCCAAGTTCAACATGTACCAGTCGCTGCACACCACGGTCATCGGTCCCAACGGCAAGCCCGTCGAGCTGCAGATCCGCACCTTCGACATGCACCGCCGCGCCGAGTACGGCATCGCAGCGCACTGGAAGTACAAGCAGGAGCCTTCTGCCGGCGCCTCCAAGGTGCGTACGGACGTGCCGAAGCGGGCCGGCAAGGACGATGCCGTCAATGACATGGCGTGGCTGCGCCAGCTGCTGGACTGGCAGAAGGAGACCGAGGACCCCAGCGAGTTCCTGGAGTCCCTGCGCTTCGACCTCTCCCGCAACGAGGTCTTCGTCTTCACGCCGAAGGGCGACGTCATAGCGCTTCCTGCAGGCGCGACGCCGGTCGACTTCGCGTACGCCGTCCATACGGAAGTGGGCCACCGGACCATAGGGGCGCGGGTCAACGGGCGGCTCGTACCGCTCGAATCGACCCTCGACAACGGCGACCTGGTGGAGGTCTTCACCTCCAAGGCCGAGGGCGCGGGCCCCTCGCGCGACTGGCTTGGCTTCGTCAAGTCGCCCCGGGCACGCAACAAGATCCGCGCCTGGTTCTCCAAGGAGCGCCGCGACGAGGCGATCGAGCAGGGCAAGGACGCCATCGCGCGGGCGATGCGCAAACAGAACCTGCCGATCCAGCGCATCCTCACCGGCGACTCGCTCGTCACGCTCGCGCACGAGATGCGCTACCCCGACATCTCGTCCCTGTACGCGGCGATCGGCGAGGGCCATGTGGCTGCCCAGGGCGTCGTCCAGAAGCTGGTGCAGGCCCTCGGCGGCGAGGAGGCGGCCAACGAGGACATCGCCGAGAGCGCACCGCCCGCGCGCGGCCGCAAGCGGCGTGCCAACGCCGACCCCGGCGTGGTCGTCAAGGGCGTCGAGGACGTCTGGGTCAAGCTCGCCCGCTGTTGTACGCCCGTCCCCGGCGACCCCATCATCGGCTTTGTCACGCGCGGCAGTGGCGTATCGGTTCACCGCGCGGACTGCGTGAACGTCGACTCGCTCTCGCAGCAGCCGGAACGCATCCTCGACGTCGAGTGGGCGCCGACGCAGTCCTCGGTCTTCCTGGTCGCCATCCAGGTCGAGGCGCTCGACCGGTCCAGGCTCCTCTCGGACGTCACGCGCGTGCTCTCCGACCAGCACGTCAACATCCTCTCGGCGGCCGTCCAGACCTCCCGCGACCGGGTGGCCACCTCGCGGTTCACCTTCGAGATGGGCGACCCGAAGCACCTCGGGCACGTACTGAAGGCGGTACGGGGCGTGGAGGGCGTCTACGACGTGTACCGGGTGACCTCGGCGCGCCGCCCGTAGGGGACGTACGGCGCGCGTAGCGGACGTACGAAAGGGCCCCCTGTACGCGACGTACAGGGGGCCCTTCGTCGTGGCTGTCAGCCGCCGAACTCCTCAAGTCCCTTCAGCGCCTGATCGAGCAGCGCCTGCCGGCCCTCGAGCTCCTTGGCGAGCTTGTCCGCCTTGGCGTTGTTGCCCGCCGCGCGCGCCGCGTCGATCTGCCCGCGCAGCTTGTCCACGGCCGCCTGCAGCTGGCCCGTCAGACCCTCGGCACGCGCACGCGCCTCCGGGTTCGTCCGGCGCCACTCGTTCTCCTCGGACTCCTGCAGCGCCCGCTCCACCGCATGCATCCGGCCCTCGACCTTGGGACGCGCGTCCCGCGGCACATGGCCGATGGCCTCCCAGCGCTCGTTGATCGAACGGAAGGCGGCACGCGCCGCCTTCAGATCCGTCACCGGCACCAGCTTCTCGGCCTCGGCGGCGAGCTCCTCCTTGAGCTTGAGGTTCTCGCCCTGCTCGGCGTCCCGCTCGGCGAAGACGCCGCTGCGCGCGGCGAAGAAGACATCCTGCGCACCGCGGAAACGGTTCCACAGATCGTCCTCGGCCTCGCGCTGGGCACGGCCCGCGGCCTTCCACTCCGCCATAAGCTCGCGGTAGCGGGCGGCCGTCGTGCCCCAGTCGGTGGAGCCGGAGAGCGACTCGGCCTCGGCAACCAGCTTCTCCTTGGCCTTACGGGCCTCCTCGCGCTGCGCGTCCAGCGAGGCGAAGTGCGCCTTGCGGCGCTTGGAGAACGCCGAGCGGGCGTGCGAGAAGCGGTGCCAGAGCTCGTCGTCGGACTTCCGGTCGAGCCGGGGAAGGCCCTTCCAGGTGTCCACCAGCGCCCGCAGCCGCTCACCGGCCGCCCGCCACTGCTCGCTCTGCGCCAGCTCCTCGGCCTCGGTGACCAGGGCCTCCTTGGCGTGCCGCGCCTCGTCGTTCTGCTTCGCCTTCTGGACCTTGCGCTCCTCGCGGCGCTTCTCGACCGTCGCGACAAGCGCGTCGAGGCGCTTTCCCAGTGCGTCGAGGTCACCCACGGCGTGATGCTCGTCCACCTGCTGCCGCAGATGGTCGATGGCGGTCTGGGCGTCCTTGGCCGAGAGATCGGTGGTCTTCACCCGCCGCTCGAGGAGGCCGATCTCGACCACCAAGCCCTCGTACTTGCGCTCGAAATAGGCCAGAGCCTCCTCGGGAGAACCGGCCTGCCACGATCCGACGACCTTCTCGCCATCGGCAGTACGCACGTACACGGTGCCCGTCTCATCGACACGGCCCCACGGGTCGCTGCTCACAGCGCCTCCTCCACCTGATGCCTGCGAGGGGGGGCGCCCCCCGGGCATCGTCCACAGTTTCCTGGACGGGCCTCGCCCGCCTTCCACAGCGCGAGTCGAGGCCCGCGCTGCACAACGCCAATCTAGGCGACCGGCCGCCCGGCTGTCCGCACTCAGCACGGCCGAATTCCCCCGCTCACACCTTCGGTACGGCCGCCTTCTCAATGGTGACTGCCTTCTTCGGAGCCCCGTCCTGCGCCCCGCCCGAGACGCCGCCCTTCGCCACGGCCTCGACGACCTTCAGGCCCGCCGCGTCCATGGTTCCGAACGGCGTGTAGCTGGGCGGCAGCTTGGTGGCCTTGTAGACGAGGAAGTACTGGCTGCCGCCGGAGTGCGGCTGACCGGTGTTGGCCATCGCCACGGTCCCGGCCGGATACGTCACGGTGCCGTCGGCGCCCGCCTTGCCCAGCGCGGTCAGATTCTCGTCGGGGATCGTGTAGCCGGGCCCGCCGGTGCCGTCGCCCTTCGGGTCGCCGCACTGCAGCACGAAGATGCCCTGCGTGGTCAGCCGGTGGCACTTCGTGCCGTTGAAGAAGCCCTTGTCCGCCAGAGACTTGAAGGAGTTCACGGTGTGCGGGGTCTTCGCCGCGTCCATCGCGATCTTGATGTCGCCGTGGTTCGTCGTGAGCGCCATCGAGTACTTCGCCTTCTTGTCGATCGACATGGCGGGCTCGGGCGCGGTGCTCTCGCTCTGGGACGGCGTGGCGCTGGGGGACTGGCTGTCGCCCGCCGCCGAGCCGTCGGCCTTGTCCCCGTTGGACAGCCCGACCGAGGCATAGGCCGCGGCGCCCGCGGCGAGCACCACGGCGAGCGCGGCCGCGATGATCGTGTTCCGCTGCTTCCTCTTACGTGACTGCTGCCGACGCTGCTGCTGGCGCTCGAACTTCTCCCTGGCGAGCTGCCGCCGCCGCTGATCGCTGCTGACCACCGGGTCTTCTCCTTGTACGTCGTACGTTCGAGTGTGCCCCGTACCGTATACGGGTTGGCTGTGGGACGAGCAGCGCCGGTAGGCTCTGATCTGCTGCAATTCGATGCAGCAATTCCCTCTCGACGACCACACAGAGGACGATCGTGCTTATTGCCGGGTTCCCCGCCGGGGCCTGGGGGACCAACTGTTACCTGGTCGCCCCTGCCGCAGGCGAGGAGTGCGTGATCATCGACCCGGGCCACCAGGCCACCCAAGGCGTCGAGGAAGCGCTCAAGAAGCATCGGCTCAAGCCCGTCGCCGTCGTCCTCACCCATGGCCACATCGACCACGTCGCCTCCGTCGTTCCGGTGTGCGGAGCCCATGACGTACCGGCGTGGATCCACCCCGCCGACCGGTACATGATGAGCGACCCGGAGAAGGCGCTGGGCCTGTCGATCGGGATGCCGCTGATGGGCGAGCTGACCGTGGGGGAGCCGGACGACGTCAAGGAACTGGCCGACGGCGCCGAGCTGCGCCTCGCCGGTCTCGACTTCTCGGTCGCCCATGCGCCCGGCCATACGAAGGGGTCGGTGACCTTCCGGATGCCCGAGTCCGCGGACGTGCCGTCCGTGTTCTTCTCGGGCGACCTGCTGTTCGCCGGCTCCATCGGACGCACGGACCTGCCCGGCGGCGACATGGCCGAGATGCTCGAGTCGCTGGCGCGTGTGTGCCTGCCGCTCGACGACTCGACCGTGGTGCTGTCCGGCCACGGCCCCCAGACGACCATCGGCCGTGAGCGCGCCGCCAATCCGTATCTACGCGATGTGGCCGCCGGCCTCGGGAGCGTCGAAGCTCCCCGACGAGGAATGTGACGAGAGTTTCCCGTGAGCACCTTTCAGGCCCCCAAGGGCACGTACGACCTGATCCCGCCGGCGTCCGCGAAGTACCTGGCGGTGCGCGATGCGATCTCCGCGCCGTTGAAGAACTCCGGCTACGGCTACATCGAGACGCCCGGCTTCGAGAACGTCGAGCTGTTCTCGCGCGGCGTCGGTGAGTCCACCGACATCGTCTCCAAGGAGATGTACGCCTTCGAGACCAAGGGCGGCGACAAGCTCGCGCTGCGCCCCGAAGGCACCGCGTCCGTGCTCCGCGCGGCGCTGGAGGCCAACCTCCACAAGGCCGGCAATCTGCCGGTCAAGCTCTGGTACTCGGGCTCGTACTACCGCTACGAGCGTCCGCAGAAGGGCCGCTACAGGCACTTCTCGCAGGTCGGCGCCGAGGCGATCGGCGCGGAGGACCCGGCCCTCGACGCCGAGCTGATCATCCTGGCCGACCAGGCGTACCGCTCGCTCGGGCTGCGCCAGTTCCGCATCCTGCTGAACTCCCTGGGCGACAAGGAGTGCCGCCCTGTCTACCGGGACGCGCTGCAGGGCTTTCTGCGCGGGCTCGAGCTGGACGACGACACCCGGCGCCGGATCGAGATCAACCCGCTGCGGGTCCTCGACGACAAGCGCCCGGAGGTCCAGAAGCAACTGGTGGGCGCGCCGATGCTGCGCGACTACCTGTGCGACGCGTGCAAGGCGTACCACGAGGAAGTGCGTGAGCTGCTGACCGCGGCGGGCGTCGCGTACGAGGACGACGAGAAGCTGGTGCGCGGCCTCGACTACTACACCCGCTCCACCTTCGAGTTCGTCCACGACGGTCTCGGCTCGCAGTCCGCGGTGGGTGGCGGCGGCCGCTACGACGGCCTCTCCGAGATGATCGGCGGCCCGGCGCTGCCGTCGGTCGGCTGGGCGCTCGGCGTGGACCGCACGGTCCTGGCGCTGGAGGCGGAGGGCATCGAGCTCGAACTCCCCGCCACGACAAGCGTGTTCGCGGTGCCGCTGGGCGAGGAGGCGAGGCGTGTGCTGTTCGGCGTGGTCACCGAGCTGCGCCGGGCGGGGGTGGCCGCGGACTTCAGCTACGGCGGGAAGGGCCTCAAGGGCGCGATGAAGAGCGCGAACCGTTCGGGGGCGCGGTACGCGATCGTGGCCGGTGAGCGCGACCTCGCCGAAGGCGTCGTCCAGCTCAAGGACATGGAGTCCGGCGACCAGTCGCCGGTGGCGCTGGCTGACGCGGTGACCGCGATCCGCGAACGCCTGGCCTGACGTCCATTCCGGGGGCGCCTTGATCCGGCTCGTCGCCTTCTTCTCCAGACCCACCAGCGCGATGACCTCTTCGGGATCACGCGGTTTCGGGTAGTAGCGGGAGAAATGGGACACCGTCTCCCGCACCGTCAACTCCGCGGGCGCGGATTCGTCCTGCCAGACGATGCCGATCCTGGACCGCCAGAGGCGGTTTCCGGTCGCGGGATCCGCTCCCAGGACGGTCACTTCGCCCGCGTCCCGGGTGCGATGCCCCTGAAAAATCTCCACCGTTGTGCTCTTGCCCGCTCCGTTGGGGCCGAGAATGCCGAAGACCTCTCCCCGGCGGATGCCCAGGTCGAGATCGTCGACCGCCGTCACTTCGCCGTACCGCTTGCGAAGTCCGCGTACGTTCACCGCGAGTTCTGTCATGGCCATCAGCCTGCTCGCGGGCCGAGTCCAGCGGGACGGCCGTCCGTACATCCTTATGTCCATCGAACGGTGGACACAGGTGGGGGTGCGGCAGAATGACGGTGCCACAACAGGCTACTGAGCGATGGAACGGCGATATGACGACTGCAGCAGTGGACGATGTCTCCTCCGAGCGCGACAACGGCTCCAAGGGCACGATCGGCGGCAGTCGTGGCTTCGCGTGGCTTCTGGTGATCACGGGTGCTGCCGGGCTGCTGGCTTCGTGGGTCATCACTATCGACAAGTTCAAGCTGCTTGAGGACCCGTCCTTCACGCCGGGGTGCAGTCTGAATCCGGTGGTGTCCTGCGGGAACATCATGAAGAGCGAGCAGGCGTCGGCGTTCGGGTTCCCGAATCCGATGCTCGGGCTTGTCACGTACGCGATGGTGATCGCCATCGGTGTCGCGCTTCTCGCGGGTGCGCGTTACCGGCGCTGGTACTGGCTCGGTCTCAACGCCGGCACCCTCTTCGGCGTCGGCTTCTGCACCTGGCTCCAGTACCAGTCGCTGTACAACATCAACGCGCTGTGCCTGTGGTGCTCGCTGGCCTGGGTCGCCACCATCGTGATGTTCTGCTACGTCACCCTGCACAACATCAAGCACCGGATCATCAAGGTCCCAGAGGGCCTGCGCAAGGGGCTGCTGGAGTTCCACTGGATGCCGCCGGTGCTGTGGACCGGCATCATCGGGATGCTCGTCCTGACCCGCTGGTGGGACTTCTGGACCGGCTGACGGGCACCGAGGGCGTTGTCAGTGCTCTGACTTAGGCTTCATGACGTGGAGCCCGACCTCTTTACCGCCGCGGCGGAAGAACGCCAGGAGAAGGACCCGTCTGCCAGCCCCCTGGCCGTCCGGATGCGCCCGCGCACCCTCGATGAAGTCGTCGGCCAGCAGCATCTGCTGAAGCCCGGATCGCCGCTTCGCCGACTCGTCGGCGAGGGCGGCGGCGGCCCCGCCGGCCCCTCCTCGGTGATCCTCTGGGGCCCGCCCGGCATCGGCAAGACGACCCTCGCGTACGTCGTCTCCAAAGCGACCAACAAACGCTTCGTGGAGCTCTCCGCGATCACGGCGGGCGTCAAGGAGGTCCGGGCGGTCATCGATGGCGCCCGCCGGGCCGCGGGCGGCTTCGGCAAGGAGACCGTCCTCTTCCTCGACGAGATCCACCGCTTCTCCAAGGCCCAGCAGGACTCGCTGCTGCCTGCCGTGGAGAACCGCTGGGTGACGCTGATCGCCGCCACCACCGAGAATCCGTACTTCTCGATCATCTCCCCACTGCTCTCGCGCTCCCTGCTGCTCACACTGGAGTCGCTGACCGACGAGGACCTGAGCGGACTGCTCCGCCGGGCGCTCACCGCGGGGCGGGGCCTCGGCGGCGCCGTCACCCTCCCCGAGGACTCCGAGGCGCATCTGCTGCGGATCGCGGGCGGCGACGCCCGGCGGGCGCTGACCGCCCTGGAGGCGGCCGCGGGAGCCGCGATGGACAAGAGCGAGAAGGAGATCAGCCTCCAGACCCTGGAGGAGACCGTCGACCGCGCGGCGGTGAAGTACGACCGCGACGGCGATCAGCACTACGACGTGGCGAGCGCCCTGATCAAGTCCATCCGCGGCTCCGACGTGGACGCCGCGCTGCACTATCTGGCCCGCATGATCGAGGCGGGGGAGGACCCGCGGTTCATCGCGCGCCGGCTGATGATCTCGGCGAGCGAGGACATCGGCCTCGCCGACCCGACGGCGCTGCCCACCGCGGTCGCGGCCGCCCAGGCCGTGGCCATGATCGGCTTCCCCGAGGCCGCGCTCACCCTCAGCCACGCCACCATCGCGCTAGCGCTCGCCCCCAAGTCGAACGCCGCGACCACGGCGATAGGCGCGGCGCTCGCCGATGTGCGGGCCGGGCTGGCGGGCCCCGTCCCGCCGCATCTGCGAGACGGCCACTACAAGGGCGCGGCCAAGCTCGGTCACGCCCAGGGGTACGTCTATCCGCACGACGTGCCCGGTGCGATCGCCGTCCAGCAGTACGCCCCGGACGCGGTGCACGGCAAGCACTACTACGAGCCCACGCGCTATGGCGCCGAGGCGCGGTACGCCGATGTGGTCGAGAAGGTCCGTGAGAGGCTGCGCGGGGATTGATCCGCGCCACGGCCCGCCGGAGCGCGCACCCGGCGCGGCTTCAGTGCGACGCAGCCAGAGGGCGACGCGGCTTCAGGCGGACGCGGCCTTAGGGCGACGCGGCCTCGAACAGCGTGTGCATGGCCCGGCGCAGCTCAGTGACGTCGCGCACCGGCGTGGGGAAGTCGAAGCGCGCGTCGAAGCACCGCTCGCCGACGAACCGCACCCGCAGTCCGAACCGGTCCAGCGCCAGCGGCACCGCCCGCTGCCCGTTCGCGCACGCCCCCTCCGGCCTCCCCCCGGGGGCACCTCCCAGCGGTGGCGGGGGGACTTCGGCCGGGCGGATCCCCGTCTCGCTTCGCTCGCCGAGCAGCCCGCACAGGCCCTGTACCTGCTCGCTGTGCGCGGAGTGCAGATGCTGCAACAGCTCCGTCTCGTGCGCGACGAACGGATCGACGGACGCCCGCGCGAACTCCTCCGGCTCGACGTTGTCGGCGCCCCACAGATCGTCCACGCACGCCTCGCCGACCTCGAGGCGCACCATCATCCGGCCGGGCTCGGCAAGGCCGGGCACGCAGGTCAGCCAGCCGGAGACCCAGGCGCGGCCGCGGATACGATTGGGCACAGAGACCGGCGCGACATCGGTGATCTCCAGCACAGCGGACAGCTCGTCGTCCTGTGCGTGCGTGGCGGCGCGTACGGCCGGTGAGTCCGCGGGGAAGAGCAGGAACACCTCTCCGTCCGGACCCACGGCCCGGGCCTGCGGTGTCAGCTGCTCGGGACGTGCCGCCTCCACCCCCGGGATGAGGAGTACCGCGGAGGATGTACTCTGTACGAGAGTTCGTGTGCGCTCGGCTGCTGACGGCATCCGAGTGATTTCAAGCCCGCTGGGACGCGGCTGACCATGAGCTGATCGGACCTCCGTCGCCTCGATGCTCTGCGCAGCGTCGACGTTCTTTGTGCTGTCCGTGATGCGCTTGGTGTTCCCAGGGCGAGACATGCGATCTCCTTGAGTAAGGTGAGCCTAACCTAACCTACAACGGAGGTCTGGAGAACGTGCCTAACCAGTCGCGTCCCAAGGTCAAGAAGTCTCGTGCGCTCGGTATCGCACTGACGCCGAAGGCCGTCAAGTACTTCGAAGCCCGCCCCTACCCGCCGGGCGAGCACGGCCGTGGCCGCAAGCAGAACTCGGACTACAAGGTCCGTCTGCTCGAGAAGCAGCGCCTGCGCGCGCAGTACGACATCAGCGAGCGCCAGATGGCGCGCGCCTACGACCGCGCCAAGAAGGCCGAGGGCAAGACGGGCGAGGCGCTGGTCGTCGAGCTCGAGCGCCGTCTCGACGCCCTGGTCCTGCGTTCGGGCATCGCCCGCACCATCTACCAGGCCCGTCAGATGGTCGTCCACGGCCACATCGAGGTCAACGGCGGCAAGGTCGACAAGCCGTCCTTCCGCGTCCGTCCCGACGACGTCGTGATGGTCCGCGAGCGCTCCCGTGAGAAGGCCCTCTTCCAGGTCGCGCGTGAGGGTGGCTTCGCCGCCGACGGCGAGACCCCGCGCTACCTGCAGGTCAACCTGAAGGCCCTGGCGTTCCGCCTGGACCGTGACCCGAACCGCAAGGAAGTTCCGGTCATCTGCGACGAGCAGCTGGTCGTCGAGTACTACGCCCGCTGATCAAGGCGTAGCCCACCACGCTTCAGCCCGCCGCTTCCCCGCCCTTACCGGTGGGGGAGCCGGCGGGCTCTCGCGTTTCCAGGGCCGCCGGACGGACCGAGCGCTGCCTTCCCGGCTGCGGACTCGCCCGGTCCTGTGTGGCCAGCGCGCGTGGCCAGCTCCAGCGTGAGCGGGATCCCGTCGAGACGCCGGCAGCGCTCCAGGCGCGGTTGTCGTCGGTCAGCCGGAAGTGCGGCTGTGCGCAGGCCGCGCGGTGGGCGAAGAGCCGTACGGCGTCCGCATCGGCCATGGCCCAGCGGGAAGACGACTTCCCCGTCCAGCCGCAGCGGTATGCGGCTCACGGCGAGCACCTGGAGGCGGGGCGCGCGGCGCAGCAGGTCGCGTACGAGCCCGGCGCATTCGTCGACGAGATACTCGAACCCGTCCAGGACGAGCAGGAGTTGACGTCCGGCGAGGTGATCGAGGAGGACGTCGCGCGGGGGCCTGCTGGTCTGGTCGGTGACGCCGAGCGACTCGACCAGGGTGTGGGCCACCAGTTCCGGGTCGCGGAGGGTGGAGAGCTCGGTGAGCCAGACACCGTCGCGGTACCGATTCTGCAGCGCGGCAGCGCCATGGGCCGCGAACCGGGATTTGCCCACGCCGCCCGCTCCCGGCGACGGTGACCAGACGGGAGTCGTCCACAAGGCGGCCGAGCTCGGCCAGTTCTTCGGCCCGGCCCACGAACCGGTTCAGCTCTGCGGGGAGATTGCCCTGGACCGGAGGTTGATCGTCGGGGTAGGCGCAGGAGCGATGGTCGCTGCGCATGGGACACGCGGCGTACCCACTCATAAGCACTCCGTACAATCGCCTTGCGTAACTCCCGTCGTCCCCGGCCCTAATGCGGTATGGGGCGCGACCCTGGGCGCGATAGGGTCGGAGGACGATTTTCGACGTATTCATCGACGATTAGAGAGCGGTGCAGAGTGACCGGTGGAGAGGTTGCCGGGATCCTGGTGGCCGTGTTCTGGGCGATCTTGGTCTCCTTCCTCGCCGTGGTGCTGGTGAGGCTGGCACAGACGCTCAGGGCGACCACCAAACTCGTGGCGGACGTGACCGAGCAGGCAGTGCCGCTGCTTGCCGACGCCTCCGCGACGGTGCGCTCCGCACAGACCCAGCTCGACCGGGTCGACGCCATCGCGACGGACGTCCAGGAGGTCACCTCCAACGCCTCCGCGCTCTCCACGACGGTCGCCTCGACCTTCGGCGGCCCACTGGTCAAGGTCGCCGCCTTCGGCTATGGCGTACGCCGGGCCATGAGCCGCAAGAGCGAGGACGCGCCCGCGCCGTCCGCACCGTCCCGTCGCACGGTGGTCGTCGGCCGCACGGTGCCGGCTCCCCGACGTAAGAAGCGGAAAGGCTGAGGCACGATGTTCCGCCGCACGTTCTGGTTCACCGCGGGTGCCGCGGCCGGTGTCTGGGCCACCACCAAGGTCAACCGCAAGCTGAAGCAGCTGACCCCCGAGAGCCTCGCCGCGCAGGCCGCGAACAAGGCGATCGACGCGGGCCACAAGCTCAAGGACTTCGCACTCGACGTCAGGTCCGGCATGGTCAAGCGCGAGGCCGAACTGGGTGAAGCGCTCGGCCTGCAGGCATCCGCCGACCCCGAACTGCCCGCACAGCGACGCCCCGCCGCGATCGACTACCCCAAGCACCCCGACAACAAGCACCCCGACAACAAGCACTCCTACAACTCGTACAACCGGAATGAGGACCACTGATGGAGTCGGCTGAAATCCGCCGCCGCTGGCTGAGCTTCTTCGAGGAGCGCGGGCACACCGTCGTGCCTTCGGCGTCGCTCATCGCGGACGACCCGACTCTGCTGCTGGTCCCCGCGGGCATGGTGCCGTTCAAGCCGTACTTCCTCGGCGAGGCCAAGCCGCCGTCCCCGCGCGCCACCAGCGTGCAGAAGTGCGTGCGTACGCCGGACATCGAAGAGGTCGGCAAGACCACCCGGCACGGCACGTTCTTCCAGATGTGCGGCAACTTCTCCTTCGGGGACTACTTCAAGGAAGGCGCCATCAAGTACGCCTGGGAGCTGCTCACCAGCTCCGTGGCGGACGGTGGCTACGGCCTCGACCCCGAGCGCCTGTGGATCACGGTCTACAAGGAGGACGACGAGGCCGAGCAGATCTGGCGCGACGTGATCGGCGTGCCCGCCGAACGCATCCAGCGCCTGGGCATGGGCCCCAACTTCTGGTCGATGGGCGTCCCCGGACCCTGCGGACCCTGCTCCGAGATCAACTACGACCGTGGCCCGGAGTTCGGCGAAGAGGGCGGCCCTGCCGTCAACGACGAGCGCTACGTGGAGATCTGGAACCTGGTCTTCATGCAGTACGAGCGCGGCGCCGGCGAGGGCAAGGAGGACTTCCCGATCCTCGGCGAGCTGCCGTCCAAGAACATCGACACCGGCCTCGGCCTCGAGCGCCTCGCGATGATCCTGCAGGGCGTACAGAACATGTACGAGACCGACACCCTGCGCGTCGTCATGGACAAGGCCACCGAGCTGACCGGCGTGCGCTACGGCGCCGAGCACGGCTCGGACGTCTCCCTGCGCGTGGTCGCCGACCACATCCGTACGTCCGTGATGCTCATCGGCGACGGCGTCACCCCCGGCAACGAGGGCCGTGGCTACGTGCTGCGCCGCATCATGCGTCGCGCCATCCGCAATATGCGCCTTCTGGGCGCCACCGAGCCCGTCGTCGCCGAGCTGGCCGACGTGGTCATCAAGACCATGGGCGAGCAGTACCCGGAGCTGATCACCGACCGCAAGCGGATCGAGGCCGTGGCCCTCGCCGAGGAGGCCGCCTTCCTCAAGACGCTGAAGGCCGGTACCAACATCCTCGACACCGCCATCACCGAGACCAAGTCCGGCGGCGGCAAGGTACTCGCCGGCGACAAGGCCTTCCTGCTCCACGACACCTGGGGCTTCCCGATCGACCTCACCCTGGAGATGGCCGCCGAGCAGGGCCTCTCGGTGGACGAGGACGGCTTCCGCCGCCTGATGAAGCAGCAGCGGGAGCAGGCCAAGGCCGACGCCAGGGCCAAGAAGACCGGCCACGCCGACGTGTCCGCCTACCGGCTCGTCGCCGACCAGTCCGGCACCACCGAGTTCACCGGCTACACCCACACCGAGGGCGAGTCGACCATCGTCGGCCTGCTGGTCGACGGCATGCCGTCGCCGGCCGCCTCCGAGGGCGACGAGGTCGAGGTCGTCCTCGACCGCACCCCCTTCTACGCCGAGGGCGGCGGCCAGCTCGCCGACCAGGGCCGCATCAAGCTCGACACGGGCGCCGTCATCAACGTCCGCGATGTGCAGCAGCCCGTCCCGGGCGTCTCCGTCCACAAGGGCTCGGTACAGGTCGGCGAGGTGACAGTCGGCGCTTCCGCCTACGCCGCCATCGACATCAAGCGCCGCCGCGCCATCGCCCGCGCCCACAGCGCCACACACCTCACCCACCAGGCGCTGCGCGACGCTCTCGGCCCGACGGCCGCCCAGGCCGGCTCGGAGAACTCTCCCGGCCGCTTCCGCTTCGACTTCGGCTCGCCCGCCGCCGTACCCGGCACGGTCCTCACCGACGTCGAGCAGAAGATCAACGAAGTCCTCGCCCGGGAGCTCGACGTCCAGGCCGAGATCATGAGCATCGACGAGGCCAAGAAGCAGGGCGCCATCGCCGAGTTCGGCGAGAAGTACGGCGAGCGCGTGCGTGTCGTCACCATCGGCGACTTCTCCAAGGAGCTGTGCGGCGGCACGCACGTGCACAACACCGCCCAGCTGGGCCTGGTGAAGCTGCTCGGCGAATCCTCGATCGGCTCCGGTGTGCGCCGTATCGAAGCCCTCGTCGGCGTCGACGCCTACAACTTCCTCGCCAGGGAGCACACGGTCGTCGCCCAGCTCCAGGAGCTGGTCAAGGGCCGTCCCGAGGAGCTCCCCGAGAAGATCTCCGGCATGCTCGCCAAGCTGAAGGACGCCGAGAAGGAGATCGAGAAGTTCCGCGCGGAGAAGGTGCTCGCCGCCGCCGGCGGTCTCGCCTCGGGCGCCAAGGACGTACGGGGCGTGGCCCTGGTCACCGGCCAGGTGCCGGACGGCACCTCCGCCGACGACCTGCGCAGGCTGGTCCTCGACGTCCGCGGCCGCATCCCTGGCGACCGTCCGGCCGTCGTGGCTCTGTTCACCGTGGCGAATGGCCGCCCGCTGACCGTCATCGCCACCAACGAGGCCGCCCGCGAGCGCGGTCTCAAGGCCGGCGACCTGGTCCGTACCGCTGCCAAGACCCTCGGCGGCGGCGGTGGCGGCAAGCCGGACGTCGCCCAGGGCGGCGGCCAGAACCCGGACGCCATCGGCGACGCTGCCGCCGCCGTCGAGCGTCTCGTCGCTGAGACGGCCTGACGCTGTGCGCCGCGGACGCCGCCTCGCGCTCGATGTCGGGGACGCCCGGATCGGGGTCGCCTCGTGCGACCCCGACGGGGTCCTCGCCACCCCGGTCGAGACCGTGCCGGGACGCGACGTCCCGGCCGCCCACCGGCGGCTGAAGCAGCTCGTCGAGGAGTACGAACCGATCGAAGTCGTCGTCGGCCTGCCCCGCTCGCTCAGCGGCGGGGAAGGCCCGGCCGCGGTCAAGATCCGCGGCTTCGCCCAGGAGTTCGCGCGCGGCATCGCCCCCATTCCGGTCCGGCTGGTCGACGAGAGGATGACCACAGTGACGGCCAGTCAGGGGCTGCGCGCTTCGGGCGTGAAGTCCAAAAAGGGCCGATCTGTCATTGATCAGGCTGCCGCTGTGGTGATCCTTCAGAACGCTCTGGAGTCCGAACGGGCGTCAGGTGCTGCTCCGGGCGAGGGCGTCGAAGTGGTTGTCTGATCGCGATACGGTAACGTTCCGCGCGATGCGGCGGTGTTCGAACAGCTGCCGCACAGCAAAGAGGCCGGCACCGTGCAGCGTCTGCCTCGCGGCCCTAGGGGATCGATGACTGAGTATGGCCGGGGCCCCGGCTCCGAACCGTGGCATCCCGAGGACCCTTTGTACGGGGACCAGGGATGGGGAGGACAGCAGGCTGCAGCCGGCGACACTCCGTATGGTGGCCAGCCGCAGCAGCAGTACGGCACCCAGCACGACCCGTACCAGCAGCAGTACAACCAGCAGCAACAGCAGCAGTACAACCAGCAGCAACAGCAGCAGTACGACCAGCAGCAACAGCAGTACAACCAGCAACAGAGGCAATACAACCAGCAACAACAGCAATACAACCAGCAACAACAGCAGCAGTACAACCAGCAGCAGTACGACGGCGGCTGGGACACCGGCCAGCATGCGGCAATGCCGTACGCAGCCAATCCGGCCGACACCTACGGTGGCCGCCAGCCCGGCTACGGCGGCCAGAACGGCGACTACTACGCCACGCCCGAGGCCTACCCGCCGCCGCAGCCCCCGGGCCGCCGCCGGCCGGAGCCCGAGCCCACGACCGACTGGGATGCCGAGGCGCCCCAGGAGGAGACCCACCCTTTCTTCACCGGCGACGACGGCCGGGATGACGACGGCGAGTACGACGACGACCCGCGCGAGGCGCGCCGGGGCGGCGGCCGTGAGCGCCGCGGCAAGACCAAGAAGAAGAGCAGGAACGGTTGCGCGTGCCTGGTCGTCGCACTGGTGCTCGCGGGCGGCCTGGGCGGCGTCGGCTATTTCGGCTACCAGTTCTGGCAGGGCCAGTTCGGCGCGCCCGAGGATTACAAGGGCACTGGCATCGCCACAACCGTTGAGGTGGTGATCCCCAAGGGCGCGGGCCTCGGGGAGATCGGCGCCATCCTGAAGGAAGCGGGTGTCGTCAAAAGCTCGGGCGCCTTCGTCTCGGCGGCCAACGACGACCCGAAGGGCAAGTCCATCCAGGCGGGCGTCTACATCCTCAAGAAGGAGCAGTCCGCGGCCAGCGCGGTCGAGACGATGCTCAATCCGGCCAGTCGCAACAACCTGATCATCCCCGAGGGCAAGCGGAACATCTGGGTCTACGAGCAGATCGACAAGCGCCTGGAGGTCAAGGCAGGCACCACCAAGGCCGCTGCCAGGGCGAATGCGAAGCGGCTCGGTCTACCGGCCTGGGCCGCCGACAACCGGGACATCAAGGACCCGCTCGAAGGCTTCCTGTTCCCCGCGAGCTATCCCGTCGTCAAGGGCATGAAACCGGAAGCCGTCCTGCAGAAGATGGTGGCCCGGGCCAACGAGGAGTTCGGCAGGAAGGACCTCAAGGCCGAGGCCGACAGGCTGGGCCTCGAGTCGCCGCTCCAGGTGCTCACCGTCGCGAGCCTCGTGCAGGCCGAAGGCAAGTACAAGCACGACTTCGACAAGGTCTCGCGGGTCGTCTACAACCGCCTCAAGCCGAACAACGCCGAGACGGTCGGCCGGCTCGAATTCGACTCCACGATCAACTACATCAAGAGCGACAGCAAGCTCGACCTCGGCGCGGTCGACGATCTGCGGAAGATAAAGGATCCGTACAACACGTACGACATCAAGGGTCTGCCGCCGGGTCCGATCGGGAACCCGGGTCAGTCCGCATTCAGCTCGGCTCTCAAGCCGGAGTCCGGCCCCTGGTACTACTTCGTGTCGATCACCGAGGACGAGACGCTCTTCGCGGTGACCAACGAGGAGCACGAGCGCAACCGCAGGAAGTACGAAGAACAGCAGGAGAAGAACGGCCAGTGAGCACCTTGAAGCGGCGGGCGGCGGTCCTCGGATCGCCGATCGCCCACTCGCTCTCCCCGGTGCTGCACCGCGCGGCCTACGCGGAACTCGGCCTCACCCACTGGTCGTACGACCGTTTCGAGGTGGACGAGGCAGGGCTCCCGGGATTCCTGGCGGGGCTCGACAGCTCCTGGGCCGGGCTGTCGCTGACGATGCCGCTCAAGCGCGCGATCCTGCCGTTGCTCGACGCCATCAGCGACACCGCGGCCTCGGTCGAAGCCGTCAACACCGTTGTCTTCACCGAGGACGGCCGCCGCGTCGGCGACAACACCGACATCCCCGGCATGATCGCCGCACTGCGCGAGCGGGGCGTCGACAAGGTCGAATCGGCCGCTGTGCTGGGCGCGGGCGCGACAGCTTCGTCCGCTCTCGCCGCGCTCTCGCGGATCTGTACGGGGCCTGTCACCGCCTATGTACGCAGTGCCGCCCGGGCGGGCGAGATGCGGGGCTGGGGCGAGCGGCTCGGTGTCGAGGTGCACATCGCCGACTGGGCGGAGGCCGACGTGGCGCTGCGGGCGCCGCTGGTCATCGCCACCACTCCGGCGGGTGCCACCGACGAGCTGGCGCACGCCGTACCGGACCGCCCCGGGACGCTCTTCGACGTGCTGTACGACCCATGGCCGACCGCTCTCGCCGCCGCCTGGTCGCGGCACGACGGGGCCGTCGTCGGCGGCCTCGACCTCCTGGTCCACCAGGCGGTGCTCCAGGTCGAGCAGATGACGGGGCGGACCCCCGCGCCGCTCGCGGCCATGCGGGCCGCCGGCGAGAAGGCGCTGACCAGCGGCGGAACCGTGTGAGTCTTGCCGGGAACGCCCTGGAGATCATCGTCAGGTTCCTTCTGCGCACGGTGCCACTACAGATGTACGCCGGACTGGCCGTCGGCATCGTCGTGATCGTGCTGCTGGTGAGGCTGAGGCGGGCTCGGGCGTCCGGCTGATGGACCGGAGACCAGGTCACGGCTGCGGACGTGGGAGGATCGAGTCAGGCGTGCCAGGGCCGCGCACCCGGTCGCGCCGTGGCAGTTCCAGGCGCGAGCAGGAGGATTACCGTTGAGCAGGTTGCGTTGGCTGACGGCGGGGGAGTCGCACGGACCCGCACTGGTGGCGACGCTGGAGGGTCTTCCCGCCGGTGTGCCGATCACCACGGAGATGGTGGCGGATCACCTTGCCCGGCGGCGCCTCGGCTATGGGCGCGGTGCGCGGATGAAGTTCGAGCGTGACGAGGTGACCTTCCTCGGCGGCGTACGGCACGGGCTGACCATGGGGTCGCCGGTCGCGGTGATGGTGGGCAACACCGAGTGGCCGAAGTGGGAGAAGGTCATGGCGGCCGACCCGGTCGACCCCGACGAGCTCGCGCAGCTGGCCCGTAACGCCCCGCTGACCCGCCCGCGGCCCGGTCACGCCGACCTGGCGGGCATGCAGAAGTACGCACTCGACGAGGCCCGGCCGATCCTGGAGCGGGCCAGCGCCCGCGAGACCGCCGCGCGCGTCGCGCTGGGCGCGGTCGCCCGCTCGTACCTCAAGGAGACGACGGGCATCGAGATCGTCTCCCATGTCGTCGAACTGGCCGCGGCGAAGGCTCCGTACGGCGTCTACCCCAAGCCCTCCGACGAGGCGAAGCTCGACGCCGACCCGGTGCGCTGCCTGGACGCGGACGCGTCGAAGGCGATGGTCGCGGAGATCGACCAGGCCCACAGGGACGGCGACACCCTTGGTGGTGTGGTCGAGGTGCTGGCGTACGGAGTGCCGGTCGGTCTCGGCTCGCACGTGCACTGGGACCGCAGGCTGGACGCCCGCCTCGCCGCCGCGCTCATGGGCATCCAGGCGATCAAGGGCGTCGAGGTCGGCGACGGCTTCGAACTCGCGCGGGTGCCCGGATCGAAGGCGCACGACGAGATCGTGCCGACCGCGGACGGGATCCGCCGCACCTCCGGCCACTCCGGCGGTACGGAGGGCGGCATGTCGACGGGCGAGCTGCTGCGTGTACGGGCGGCGATGAAGCCGATCGCGACCGTGCCGCGCGCGCTGGCCACCGTCGACGTCGCCACCGGCGAGGTCGCGGCCGCGCACCACCAGCGTTCCGACGTGTGTGCCGTCCCGGCCGCGGGGATCGTCGCCGAGGCGATGGTCGCGCTCGTGCTCGCGGACGCGGTCGCCGAGAAGTTCGGCGGCGACAGCGTGACCGAGACCAGCCGCAATGTGCGGTCCTACCTCGACAGCCTGCACATCCGGTGAACGGGCCGCTGACGCCGCTGATCGTCCTGGTCGGGCCCATGGGCTCGGGCAAGTCCACCGTCGGCGAGCTGCTCGCCGAGCGGCTGGGCGTGCCCTACCGGGACACCGACGCCGACATCGTCGCGGCCCAGGGCCGGGAGATCGCGGACATCTTCGTCGACGAGGGCGAACTGTACTTCCGTGAGCTCGAACGGCAGGCCGTACGAGCCGCGGTCGCCGAGCACCCGGGCGTGCTCGCCCTCGGCGGCGGCGCGATCCTCGACGACTCGACCCGCGAGCTGCTGGCCGGGCTGCCCGTCGTCTATCTCTCGCTGGACGTGGAGGAGGCGGTCAGGCGGGTCGGCCTCAACCAGGCGCGCCCGCTGCTCGCCGTCAATCCGCGCCGCCAGTGGCGGGAGCTGATGGACGCACGCCGCCACCTGTACACCGAAGTCGCCCGCGTTGTCGTCGCCACGGACGACCGCACCCCCGAAGAGGTCGCCCAAGCGGTCCTCGACGCCCTGAAGCTGGAGAAGCAGGCATGACGGACCAGGCTGTGACCCGTATCCAGGTCGGCGGTACGGAAGGCTCCGATCCGTACGAGGTGCTGGTCGGCCGGCAGCTTCTCGGCGAGCTTCCCGGGCTGATCGGCCGCGCCCAGAGGGTGGCCGTGCTGCACCCCGAGGCGCTGGCCGGCACCGGCGACGCGATCCGCGAGGACCTGGCTTCCCAGGGGTACGAGGCGATCGCGATCCAGCTGCCGAACGCGGAGGAGGCCAAGACCGTCGAAGTCGCCGCGTACTGCTGGAAGGCACTCGGCCAGACCGGCTTCACCCGTAGCGACGTCATCGTCGGCGTCGGCGGCGGCGCCACCACCGACGTCGCGGGCTTCGTGGCAGCGACCTGGCTGCGGGGCGTGCGCTGGATCGCCCTGCCGACGACCGTGCTCGGCATGGTCGACGCGGCCGTCGGTGGCAAGACCGGCATCAACACCGCCGAGGGCAAGAACCTCGTGGGCGCCTTCCACCCGCCCGCCGGGGTGCTGTGCGATCTCGCCGCGCTGGACTCGCTGCCCGTCAACGACTACGTCAGCGGTATGGCCGAGATCATCAAGGCGGGCTTCATCGCCGACCCGGCGATCCTCGACCTGGTCGAGGCCGACCCGCAGGGCGCGCGCACTCCCGCCGGTCCGCACACCGCCGAGCTGATCGAGCGCTCGATCCGGGTGAAGGCCGAGGTCGTCTCCAACGACCTCAAGGAGTCCGGGCTGCGCGAGATCCTCAACTACGGGCACACGCTCGCCCATGCCATCGAGAAGAACGAGCGCTACAAGTGGCGGCACGGCGCGGCCGTTTCGGTCGGCATGGTCTTCGCCGCCGAACTGGGCCGTCTGGCAGGCCGGTTGGACGACGCGACCGCGGACCGGCACCGCTCCGTCCTGGAGTCCGTCGGACTGCCGCTCACCTACCGCGGCGACCAGTGGCCGAAGCTCTTGGAGACCATGAAGGTCGACAAGAAGTCCCGCGGCAATCTGCTGCGCTTCATCGTTCTCGACGGCCTCGCCAAGCCGACCGTGCTGGAGGGCCCGGACCCGGCGGTGCTGCTCGCCGCGTACGGAGAGGTGTCCGCATGACCCGCCGGGTGCTCGTCCTCAACGGCCCCAACCTCGGGCGGCTCGGCTCCCGCGAGCCCGACGTCTACGGCGCGACCTCCTACGCGGGTCTGGTGGAGACCTGCCAGCAGCTCGGCAAGGAGCTCGGCTTCGACGTCGACGTACGCGAGACGAACGACGAGGGGGAGATGATCCGCTGGCTGCACGAGGCCGCAGACGGCTCAATTCCGGTCGTTCTCAACCCCGGTGCTTTCACGCACTACTCGTACGCGATGCGCGATGCGGCCTCCCAGCGGACCGCTCCGCTGATCGAGGTGCACATCTCGAATCCGTACTCGCGTGAGGCATTCCGGCACACGTCGGTGGTCGCGGCGGTCGCCAGCGGCACGGTCGCGGGCTTCGGCATCGGCTCGTACCGTCTCGCTCTGCGCGCCCTGGCTGAGGAATTGACTGGCTGACAGGGCACTTTGGACCTTCCCCGGCCGTTCCCACAGAGGGCGGACGGGCAGGTACCGTTCGGTAGCAGGGCGGCCGAGTGCCGCCTGACCAGGGTCAGTCGTACGAGACGGAGTGGCACCGGATGCAGCACGCAGTGGGGGCTCCGCTGCCGCCGCCCCACGGACCGGGGCACGGACCGGCCGGATGGACACACAGCGCCCAGCACCTGGGGCCGCCGCCGGGTGCTCCCGCCGGACCGCCTCCCGCGGCTCCCGCCGGACCTCCGCCGCAGGGCCGGCCGCCCGCCGGACCGCCGCCGGCCGGCCGGCCGCCCGCCGGACCGCCGCCTGTCGGCCAGCCGCCCGCCGGACCGCCGCCCGCCGAGCCTCCGCACCCGCAGAGTCATCCGCACGGCGGGCATCCCGCCCCCGGCTGGTCAGGGCCCGCATCCCAGCACGCCTCCGCGCCGGCGTCCCGTGACACGACCGGGCACATCCAGCTGCCGCCCGGCGGTCCGGTTCCCATACCCGCCCCGCCGCCCGCCGACAGCGGCACCGGCGTGACCACCCTCGCCGTCCTGCTGATCGGCCCGGCGGGCGCGGGCAAGACGACCGTAGCCCGGCACTGGGCCACCAGCCGCCGCGTCCCCACCGCGCACATCAGCCTCGACGACGTACGCGAATGGGTCTGCTCCGGCTTCGCCGACCCCCAGTCCGGCTGGAACGACCACTCCGAGGCGCAGTACCGCCTCGCCCGCCGCACCTGCGGCTTCGCCGCCCGCAACTTCCTGGCGAACGGCATCTCCTGCATCCTCGACGACGCGGTCTTCCCGGACCGGCCGGTCGTCGGTCTCGGCGGCTGGAAGCGCCATGTCGGCCCGGGCCTGCTGCCCGTCGTCCTGCTCCCCGGCCTCGAGATCGTGCTGGAGCGCAACGCCGAGCGCAGCGGCAACCGCCGCCTGTCGGACGAGGAAGTCGCCAGCATCCACGGCCGGATGGCAGGCTGGTACGGATCCGGGCTGCCGATAATCGACAACTCCAAGTACGACGTGGAGACCACGGCCCGGGTACTCGACGACGTACTGGCCCGGTCCATAGCGAGCCCGCCGAACTGGTAGCCCGGGCACACGCGTGCCGGGCGCCTGCCCGACCCCCCGTGCGCACCCCCGGTCGGACGCGCTGACCAGGCCGAGCCGCGCCCACGCTCGTAGGCTCGTGACATGTCAGAGGTGTATGGGATCCGCCGCGACCGGCTGCGTGACCGGTGCGCGGCCACCGGCAGCGCCGGGGTCCTGGTCTCCCGTCCCGCCAACGTCCGCTACCTCGCGGGCGGCGCGCCGCCCGGAGCCGTACTGCTGCTCGGCCCCGGCGAAGACAGCCTGCTCTGCCCCAGTACACCCACCGACGACCCCGCCGACGGCCGTCCCGACGAGCAGCTGCGGCTGACCGTCCTGCCGACCTCGGCCGGCGATCCGGCGGTCGCGGCAGCCGAGCTCGCGCGGACCGTCGGCGTGGAGTGCCTCGCCGTCGAGGAGCACCATCTGACCGTCGCGAGGCACCGGGCGGTCGGCTCGGTCGCGCCCCGGCTGCGCCTTGCCGACCTCGGCCTCGCCGTCGAGCAGCAGCGGATCGTCAAGGACGAGGAGGAGATCGCCTGTCTGCGGATCGCGGCCGAGATCACCGATCAAGCCCTCGGTGAACTGCTGGAGTCGATCCTGGTGGGCCGCACCGAACGGCATCTCGCCCTGGAGCTGGAGCGCCGGCTCGTCGACCACGGCGCCGACGGGCCCGCCTTCCCGACCTCGGTCGCCACCGGACCCAACTCGGGCCGCGGCGGCCACCGTCCCACCGACCGCCGGGTCGAGGAAGGGGATTTCCTCGCCGTCTGCGTGGGTGCCAACTACCGCGGCTACCGCTGCGAGATCGGCCGTACGTTTGTGATCGGGACGACCCCGGCGGACTGGCAGATCGAGCTGTACGACATTGTCTTCACCGCTCAGCGGGCCGCCCGCGAGTCTCTCTCACCGGGCGCCGCGTATCGCGATGTGGACCATGCGGCCCGCCAGATCCTGGACTCCGCGGGCCATGGCGAGGGCCTCCCGCCGCTCACCGGGCACGGCGTCGGGCTCGAAATCGACGAGGACCCGCAGCTGGCCCCCGCAGCCATGGGTAAACTGGACGCTTGTGTGCCGGTCACCGTCGAACCGGGGGTCCACCTCCCGGGCCGGGGCGGTGTCCGGATCGATGACACGCTCGTCGTGCGCCAGGAGGCGGACGGCGGACCCGAGCTACTCACCATCACGACCAAGGAGCTGCTCGCGCTCTAGCTCAGCTGAGCGCGCGTCCTCGGTCGTCCACCAGCGTCAGTCCAGGAGATTCCGCAACCGTGGCTTCCACGAACGACCTCAAGAACGGCATGGTGCTCAAGCTCGACGGAGGCCAGCTCTGGTCCGTCGTCGAGTTCCAGCACG
Source organism: Streptomyces sp. V1I1 (assembly GCF_030817355.1). Lineage (NCBI taxonomy): Bacteria > Bacillati > Actinomycetota > Actinomycetes > Kitasatosporales > Streptomycetaceae > Streptomyces > Streptomyces sp. V1I1. Next base: position 6,986,441 of record NZ_JAUSZH010000001.1, read on the forward strand.
TCAAGCCCGGCAAGGGCCCTGCCTTTGTGCGCACCAAGCTCAAGAACGTGCTCTCCGGCAAGGTCGTCGACAAGACCTTCAACGCCGGCGTGAAGGTCGAGACGGCCACCGTCGACCGCCGCGACATGCAGTTCTCGTACATGGACGGCGACTACTTCGTCTTCATGGACATGCAGACGTACGACCAGCTGCACATCGACCGCAAGGCCGTCGGTGACGCCGCAAACTTCCTGATCGAGGGCTTCACCGCCAGCGTCGCCCAGCACGAGGGCGAGGTGCTCTATGTCGAGCTGCCCGCCGCCGTCGAGCTGACCATCCAGCACACCGACCCGGGCGTCCAGGGCGACCGCTCCACCGGCGGCACCAAGCCCGCCACGCTGGAGACCGGCTACGAGATCGGTGTCCCCCTCTTCATCACCACCGGTGAGAAGATCAAGGTCGACACCCGCTCCGGTGAGTACCTCGGCCGGGTGAACAGCTAACCGTGGCTGCCCGGAACAAGGCCCGTAAGCGCGCCTTTCAGATCCTCTTCGAGGCCGACCAGCGCGGTGCGTCCGTGCAGACGGTCCTCGCGGACTGGGTGCGGCACGCACGGACCGACGACCGGCAGCCGCCGGTCGGCGAGTACACGATGGAGCTCGTCGAGGGGTACGCGCAGTACGCGGACCGGATCGACGACCTCATCGCCACCTACTCGGTCGGCTGGACCATCGACCGGATGCCGGTCGTCGACCGCAACATCATCCGGCTCGGCGCGTACGAGCTGGTGTGGGTGGACGAGACCCCGGACGCGGTGGTGATCGACGAGGCGGTGCAGCTCGCCAAGGAGTTCTCCACCGACGAGTCCCCGTCGTTCGTGAACGGCCTGCTCGGCCGCTTCAAGGACCTCAAGCCGAGCCTGCGTCGCGACTAGCGCGCACCCGGCTCCACCGGGCCCGAAGCGGAAGACGAACAATCTTCCGCTTCGGGCCTGGTGCATGTCCGGGCCGGACGCAAGGGAGGGCGAACCCGCACATGCGGGTTCGCCCTCCGACGTGACGTTTCTCCTGAAGTGGCGTCAGCCCTCTTCGTGGGTGACCGCGCGCCGCGCGTCCGCGTCGAGCACGCCCCAGCTGATGAGCTGCTCGGTCAGGACCGACGGCGACTGGTCGTAGATGACGGCAAGGGTGCGCAGGTCGTCCTGTCGGATCGACAGCACCTTGCCGTTGTAGTCGCCGCGCTGGGACTGGATCGTGGCGGCGTAGCGCTGCAGCGGGCCCGCCTTCTCCTGCGGCACATGGGCGAGCCGCTCCAGATCCAGGACGAGCTTCGGCGGCGGCTCGGCGGCCCCGCCCGGCGTGGTGCCAGGAAGCAGTTCCTGCACCGGGACGCCGTAGAAGTCCGCCAGCTCGGCGAGGCGCTGCACGGTCACCGCACGGTCGCCACGCTCGTACGAACCGACTACAACGGCCTTCCAGCGGCCCTGGGACTTCTCTTCCACGCCGTGGAGGGAAAGCCCCTGCTGGGTGCGGATGGCGCGGAGCTTGGCCCCGAGCTGTTTTGCGTATTCGCTGGACATATAGCTCCCCGGACACTGTGTCGACGTGCGGCTCCGCCGCGCGGCTGGTCACTCACTGTGAGGTTACGCAGCGTTACTTGGGTGCGTCAAGCCGAAAAGGTCCGTACGGTCTCCGCCAGCGGCGGGACCGGGGTCCGTGACCGGGGCCCCGCAAGGGGCTGGTAACGTGGGTGGCGCAATTTCGACGTCCTTTAAGGTCCGTCCCGCGAGGCGGAGAAGGAGGTCCGTTTCATATGGACACGCACAACAGCTCCGATGCGGCACGCCCCGTTCTCGAGGCCCCCGACATCGCGCGGGTACTGACCCGCATCGCCCACGAGATCGTCGAACGCGCCAAGGGCGCCGACGACGTGGTGCTTCTCGGCATTCCGACCCGCGGTGTCTACCTCGCCCGCCGGCTGGCCGACAAGCTCGAAGAGATCACCGGCCGCAAGATCCCGGTCGGCTCGCTCGACATCACCATGTACCGCGACGACCTGCGCCTGCGGCCCGCCCGCACGCTGGCCCGCACCGAGATCCCGGGTGACGGCGTCGACGGCCGGCTGGTCGTCCTCGTCGACGACGTGCTCTTCTCCGGTCGCACCATCCGCGCCGCGCTCGACGCCCTCGGCGACATCGGCAGGCCGCGCGCCGTGCAGCTCGCCGTCCTGGTCGACCGCGGCCACCGCGAACTCCCGATCCGCGCCGACTACGTCGGCAAGAACCTCCCCACGTCGCTGCGGGAGACGGTCAAGGTCCAGCTCGCCGAGGAGGACGGTCGCGACACCGTGCTGCTCGGTGTCCGCGAGACCGCCCCGGCCGGCGAGCAGTAGCACCTCTCCGTACGCTTCCGAATCCCGTACGGACGTGCCACCCGCGCGCCCGCAAGCCGCTGTGCTGTCCGGGTGACAACCCCGGACGCTCGACCTCCAGACAACGGAGCACACCCAGATGAAGCGCCACCTCATCTCGGCCGCCGACCTCACCCGCGACGACGCCGTGCTGATCCTCGACACCGCCGAGGAGATGGCCCGGGTCGCCGACCGGCCGATCAAGAAACTGCCGACCCTGCGCGGCCGCACCGTGGTCAACCTCTTCTTCGAGGACTCGACGCGGACCCGGATCTCCTTCGAGGCCGCCGCCAAACGGCTCTCCGCCGACGTCATCAACTTCTCCGCCAAGGGGTCCTCGGTCTCCAAGGGCGAGTCCCTCAAGGACACCGCGCTGACCCTGGAGGCGATGGGCGCGGACGCCGTCGTCATCCGGCACGGCGCGTCCGGAGCCCCCTACCGGCTCGCCACCTCCGGCTGGATCGACGGCGCGGTCGTCAACGCCGGGGACGGCACCCACGAGCACCCCACGCAGGCGCTGCTCGACGCCTTCACCATGCGCCGCCGGCTGGTCGGCGCGGACGCCGGGATAGGGCGTGGCCTGGACGGGCGGCGGATCACGATCGTCGGCGATGTGCTGCACAGCCGGGTGGCCCGCTCCAACGTCCTGCTGCTGCACACCCTCGGCGCCGAGGTCACGCTGGTCGCTCCGCCCACCCTGGTGCCGATCGGCGTCGAGAACTGGCCGTGCGAGGTGTCGTTCGCACTCGACGAGGTGCTGCCGAAGTCCGACGCGGTGATGATGCTGCGTGTGCAGCGCGAGCGGATGAACGCCGCCTTCTTCCCGACCGAGCGTGAGTACTCGCGCCGCTACGGCCTGGACGGCGACCGCATGGCCCGGATGCCGGAGCACGCCATCGTCATGCACCCCGGCCCGATGAACCGCGGCACGGAGATCACCGCCGAGGTCGCCGACTCCGACCGCTGCACGGCCGTCGAGCAGGTCGCCAACGGCGTCTCGACCCGCATGGCCGTCCTGTATCTGCTTCTGGGCGGCAACGAGCCCGCCGTCAGCCCCACCCGCACCGAGGAGAAGAAGTAACCATGAGCAAGATCCTTATTCGTGGCGCGAAGGTGCTGGGCGGCGAGGCGCAGGACGTCCTGATCAACGGCGAGACCATCGCTGAGGTCGGTACGGGAATCGAGGCCGGCGACGCGACCGTCGTCGAGGCCGAGGGACAGATCCTGCTGCCCGGTCTGGTCGACCTGCACACCCACCTGCGCGAGCCCGGCCGCGAGGACTCCGAGACCGTCCTCACCGGCACCAAGGCGGCCGCTGTCGGCGGTTTCACCGCCGTACACGCCATGGCGAACACCTTCCCGGTCGCCGACACCGCAGGCGTCGTCGAACAGGTCTACCGCCTCGGCAAGGAGTCCGGCTACTGCGATGTGCAGCCCGTCGGCGCCGTCACCGTGGGCCTGGAGGGCAAGCAGCTCGCCGAGCTCGGCGCGATGCACGACTCCGCCGCGGGCGTGAAGGTCTTCTCCGACGACGGCAAGTGCGTCGACGACGCCGTGATCATGCGTCGCGCGCTGGAATACGTGAAGGCCTTCGACGGCGTCGTCGCCCAGCACGCCCAGGAGCCCCGCCTCACCGAGGGCGCCCAGATGAACGAGGGCATCGTCTCCTCCGAGCTCGGCCTCGGCGGCTGGCCGGCCGTCGCCGAGGAGTCGATCATCGCCCGCGATGTCCTCCTCGCCGCCCACGTCGGCTCCCGTGTCCACATCTGCCACCTCTCGACGGCCGGCTCGGTCGAGATCGTCCGCTGGGCCAAGTCCAAGGGCTGGAACGTCACCGCCGAGGTCACCCCGCACCACCTGCTGCTCACTGACGAGCTGGTACGTACGTACAACCCCGTCTACAAGGTGAACCCGCCGCTGCGCACCGAGGCCGACGTCCTGGCCCTGCGCGAGGCCCTCGCCGACGGCACCATCGACTGCGTCGCCACCGACCACGCCCCGCACCCGCACGAGGACAAGGACTGCGAGTGGGCCGCGGCCGCCATGGGCATGGTGGGCCTGGAGACCGCGCTCTCCGTCGTCCAGCAGACGATGGTCGAGACCGGGCTGCTCGACTGGGCGGCAGTCGCCGACCGGATGTCCTTCCGCCCGGCGCAGATCGGCCGTCTGGACGGCCACGGCCGCCCCGTCTCGGCAGGTGAGCCCGCGAACCTCACGCTCGTCGATCCGGCATACCGTGGACTCGTGGACCCCGCGGGCTTCGCCTCCCGCAGCCGCAACACCCCCTACCAGGGCCGTGAGCTGCCGGGACGCGTGACCCACACCTTCCTGCGGGGCCGGGCCACGGTCGTCGACGGGAAGCTCGCGTGACATCTCTCATCCAAATCGCCGCCGAGCAGAAGTCGGCGGATGTGACCGACTGGGCCGCCCGTATCGGCTGGGTCGTCGGACTGCTGCTGTTCATCGCGTTCGTCTACTGGCTGATGCGCCAGGGATGGAAGTGGCGCGGCAGCCTCCAGTCCGACCTGCCCGAGCTGCCTGCCGTGCCCGAGGCGCCGGGCGAGGCGAAACTTGAGCTGACCGGCCGCTACCACGGCTCGACGACCGCAGGGCAGTGGCTGGACCGGATCGTGGCCCAAGGCCTGGGCGCACGCAGCCGGCTCGAGCTCAGGCTCACGGACGCGGGCCTCGAAGTCGTACGCCCCGGGGCGCGGGACTTCTTCGTCCCGCGGGCGGCCCTGCGCGAGGCCAGGCTGGACAAGGGCATCGCGGGCAAGGTCCTCGCCGAGGGCGGACTGCTGATCGTCACCTGGGCGCACGGCGACAAGCTGATCGACTCCGGCTTCCGCTCCGACCACGCGGCCGAGCAGGCCGCCTGGGTCGAGGCGATCAACACCATGAGCACTCTGAACAGCACGACGGAAGGCACCGGACGATGACGACCTCCACCCGGGGAGCCGCCAAGGCTCCCGCCGTACTCGTCCTGGAGGACGGCCGCACCTTCCGCGGCCGCGCCTACGGGGCCGTGGGGGAGACCTTCGGCGAGGCGGTGTTCAACACCGGCATGACCGGTTACCAGGAGACGCTCACCGACCCCTCGTACCACCGCCAGGTCGTCGTGATGACCGCCCCGCACGTCGGCAACACCGGCGTCAACGACGAGGACGACGAGTCCAAGCGGATCTGGGTCGCCGGCTATGTCGTCCGCGACCCCGCGCGGGTGCCCTCCAACTGGCGCTCCCAGCGCTCCCTGGACGACGAGCTCGTCGCCCAGGGCGTGGTGGGCATCAGCGGCATCGACACCCGTGCGCTCACCCGCCATCTGCGCGAGCGCGGCGCGATGCGCGTCGGCATCTTCTCCGGCGATGCGCTCGCCGACGAGGCCACGCTGCTCGCGCGGGTGCAGGAGGCCCCCCAGATGAAGGGCGCGAACCTCTCCGCCGAGGTGGCCACCACCGAGGCGTACGTCGTCCCGGCGATCGGGACCAAGCGCTTCACCGTCGCCGCCATAGACCTCGGCATCAAGGGCATGACCCCGCACCGGATGGCCGAGCGCGGCATCGAGGTGCACGTCCTGCCCGCCACCGCCACGGTCGATGAGGTGTACGCCGTGAACCCCGACGGCGTGTTCCTCTCCAACGGTCCCGGCGACCCGGCGACCGCCGACCTGACCGTGGTCAAGGGCGTACTGGAGCGCAAGACCCCGCTCTTCGGCATCTGCTTCGGCAACCAGCTGCTCGGCCGCTCGCTCGGCTTCGGCACGTACAAGCTGAAGTACGGCCACCGCGGCATCAACCAGCCCGTTCAGGACCGCTCCACCGGCAAGGTCGAGGTCACCGCCCACAATCACGGGTTCGCCGTCGACGCGCCGCTCGACAAGGTCTCCAAGACCCCCTACGGCCGCGCCGAGGTCTCCCACGTCTGCCTCAACGACAACGTGGTGGAGGGCCTGAAGCTGCTCGACCAGCCGGCCTTCAGCGTGCAGTACCACCCCGAGGCGGCCGCGGGCCCGCACGACGCCGCGTACCTCTTCGACCGCTTCGTATCCCTGATGGAGGGCCAGCGTGCCTAAGCGCTCCGATATCCAGTCCGTCCTGGTCATCGGCTCCGGCCCGATCGTCATCGGCCAGGCCGCCGAGTTCGACTACTCCGGCACCCAGGCCTGCCGCGTCCTCAAGTCCGAGGGCCTGCGCGTCATCCTGGTGAACTCCAACCCGGCGACGATCATGACCGACCCGGAGATCGCCGACGCCACCTACGTCGAGCCGATCACCCCGGAGTTCGTCGAGAAGATCATCGCCAAGGAGCGCCCCGACGCGCTGCTGCCCACCCTCGGCGGCCAGACCGCTCTCAACACCGCCATCTCCATGCACGAGCAGGGTGTGCTCGAGAAGTACGGCGTCGAGCTCATCGGCGCCAATGTGGAGGCGATCAACAAGGGCGAGGACCGCGACCTGTTCAAGGGCGTCGTCGAGGCCGTCCGCGCCAAGATCGGCCACGGCGAGTCCGCCCGCTCGGTCATCTGCCACTCCATGGACGACGTCCTGGCCGGCGTCGACGAGCTGGGCGGCTACCCGGTCGTCGTCCGCCCCTCCTTCACCATGGGCGGCGCCGGCTCCGGCTTCGCGCACGGCGAGGACGAGCTGCGCCGTATCGCCGGCCAGGGCCTCACGCTCTCGCCGACCACCGAGGTGCTCCTGGAGGAGTCCATCCTCGGCTGGAAGGAGTACGAGCTGGAGCTGATGCGCGACAAGCACGACAACGTCGTGGTCGTCTGCTCCATCGAGAACTTCGACCCCATGGGCGTGCACACCGGCGACTCGATCACCGTCGCGCCCGCGATGACGCTGACAGACCGTGAGTACCAGCGGCTGCGCGACGTCGGTATCGCGATCATCCGCGAGGTCGGCGTGGACACCGGCGGCTGCAACATCCAGTTCGCCGTCAACCCTGACGACGGCCGGATCATCGTCATCGAGATGAACCCGCGGGTGTCGCGGTCCTCCGCGCTGGCGTCGAAGGCCACCGGCTTCCCGATCGCCAAGATCGCCGCCCGTCTCGCCGTCGGCTACACCCTCGACGAGATCCCCAACGACATCACCGAGAAGACCCCGGCGTCCTTCGAGCCCACTCTCGACTACGTCGTCGTCAAGGTGCCGCGCTTCGCCTTCGAGAAGTTCCCCTCCGCCGACGCCACCCTCACCACCACCATGAAGTCGGTCGGCGAGGCCATGGCGATCGGCCGGAACTTCACCGAGGCGCTGAACAAGGCCCTGCGCTCGCTGGAGAAGAAGGGCTCGCAGTTCTCCTTCACCGGCGATCCCGGCGACAAGGGCGGGCTGCTGCTGGCCGCCAAGGTCCCCACCGACGGCCGGATCAACACCGTCATGCAGGCCATCCGCGCGGGCGCCACCCCCGAAGAGGTCTTCGAAGCGACGAAGATCGACCCCTGGTTCGTCGACCAGCTCTTCCTGATCAAGGAGTACGCCGACGAGCTCGCCGCCGCCGACAAGCTCGACCCCGAGCTGCTCGCGGACGCAAAGCGCCACGGCTTCTCCGACGTCCAGATCGCCGAGATCCGCGGGCTGCGCGAGGACGTCGTACGCGAGGTCCGGCACGCGCTGGGCATTCGCCCGGTCTACAAGACGGTCGACACCTGCGCCGCCGAATTCGCCGCGAAGACCCCGTACTTCTACTCCTCCTACGACGAGGAGAGCGAGGTCGCACCGCGCGAGAAGCCCGCAGTGATCATCCTCGGCTCGGGGCCCAACCGCATCGGCCAGGGCATCGAGTTCGACTACTCCTGCGTCCACGCCTCCTTCGCGCTCAGCGACGCCGGCTACGAGACCGTGATGGTCAACTGCAACCCCGAGACCGTCTCCACCGACTACGACACCTCCGACCGGCTCTACTTCGAGCCGCTCACCCTGGAGGACGTCCTGGAGATCGTCCACGCCGAGTCGCAGGCCGGGCCCATCGCCGGCGTCATCGTCCAGCTCGGCGGCCAGACCCCGCTGGGTCTCGCGCAGGCGCTCAAGGACAACGGCGTGCCGATCGTCGGCACCTCGCCCGAGGCCATCCACTCCGCCGAGGACCGCGGCGCCTTCGGCCAGGTGCTCGCCGAGGCCGGTCTCCCGGCCCCCAAGCACGGCACCGCGACCACCTTCGCCGGGGCCAAGGCCATCGCCGACGAGATCGGCTACCCCGTCCTCGTACGCCCGTCGTACGTGCTCGGCGGGCGCGGCATGGAGATCGTGTACGACGAGGCCCGCCTCGAGTCGTACATCGCCGAGTCCACCGAGATCAGTCCCACCCGTCCGGTGCTGGTCGACCGATTCCTCGACGACGCGATCGAGATCGACGTCGACGCGCTCTACGACGGCACCGAGCTCTACCTCGGCGGCGTGATGGAGCACATCGAGGAGGCCGGCATCCACTCCGGCGACTCGGCCTGCGCACTGCCCCCGATCACGCTCGGCGGCTTCGACATCAAGCGGCTGCGGGCCTCGACCGAGGCCATCGCGCGCGGCGTCGGGGTGCGCGGACTGATCAACATCCAGTTCGCGATGGCCGGGGACATCCTGTACGTCCTCGAGGCCAACCCGCGTGCCTCGCGCACCGTCCCCTTCACCTCGAAGGCGACCGCCGTGCCGCTGGCGAAGGCCGCCGCCCGCATCTCGCTCGGCGCGACCATCGCCGAGCTGCGCACCGAGGGCCTGCTGCCATCGAGCGGCGACGGCGGGACGCTCCCGATGGACGCCCCGATCTCCGTCAAGGAGGCTGTGATGCCGTGGTCGCGCTTCCGCGACATCCACGGCCGCGGCGTCGACACCGTCCTCGGCCCGGAGATGCGCTCCACCGGTGAAGTCATGGGCATCGACACGGTGTTCGGCACCGCGTACGCCAAGTCCCAGGCGGGCGCGTACGGTCCGCTGCCCACCAAGGGGCGCGCGTTCATCTCCGTCGCCAACCGCGACAAGCGCTCGATGATCTTCCCGGCCCGCGAGCTGGTCGCGCACGGCTTCGAGCTGCTCGCCACGTCCGGCACGGCCGAGGTGCTCAAGCGCAACGGCATCAACGCCACCATCGTGCGCAAGCAGAGCGAGGGCGCGGGCCCGAACGGCGAGCGGACCATCGTCCAGCTCATCCACGACGGCGATGTCGACCTCATCGTCAACACCCCGTACGGCACCGGCGGCCGTCTCGACGGCTACGACATCCGTACGGCGGCTGTGGCGCGCTCCGTGCCCTGCCTGACGACGGTCCAGGCGCTCGCGGCCGCTGTCCAGGGCATCGACGCGCTGAACCGCGGGGATGTGGGCGTGCGTTCACTCCAGGAACACGCTGAACACCTGACCGCGGCCCGCGACTAGCAATCGGGGAGGGGGACACCGGAAACGGTGTCCCCCTCTTTGTGAGGACACCACCATGTACAAGTTCATCTTCAATCTCCTCTTCAAGCGGATGGACCCGGAGCAGGCCCACTACCTGGCCTTCCGCTGGATCCGGCTCGCGGTCCGCATCCCCGTCCTGCGTACGTTCGTCGCGGCCGTGCTCGCGCCCCGCTACAAGGAGCTGCGCACCGAGGCGCTCGGTCTGCGCATGCACGGCCCGTTCGGCCTCGCCGCAGGCTTCGACAAGAACGCCGTCGCCATCGACGGCATGTCGATGCTCGGCTTCGACCACATCGAGATCGGCACGGTCACGGCACAGCCGCAGCCGGGCAACCCCAAGCAGCGGCTGTTCCGGCTCGTACCGGACCGGGCGCTGATCAACCGTATGGGCTTCAACAACGAGGGCTCGGCGGCCGTCGCCGAGCGGCTGGCCTCCCGGAAGGCGGTCTTCAGGACCGTCGTGGGAGTCAACATCGGCAAGACGAAGGTCGTGCCCGAGGCGGAGGCGGTGGCCGACTACGTGACGTCGACCGAGCGCCTGGCACGTCACGCCGACTACCTGGTCGTCAACGTCTCGTCGCCGAACACGCCCGGTCTGCGCAACCTCCAGGCGACCGAATCGCTGCGCCCGCTGCTGACGGCCGTACGCGAGGCGGCCGACCGCAGCGTCGAAGACCGCCGCGTCCCCCTCCTGGTCAAGATCGCGCCGGACCTCGCGGACGAAGACGTGGACGCGGTCGCGGACCTGGCCCTCGAGCTCGGCCTGGACGGCATCATCGCCACCAACACGACCATCGCGCGCGAAGGCCTGGGCCTGAAGTCCGACCCGGCGCTGATCAAGGAGACCGGCGGACTGTCCGGAGCGCCGGTCAAGGCGCGCTCCCTGGAGGTGCTGAGCCGCCTGTACGCGCGCGTGGGCGACCGGATCACGCTCATCGGCGTCGGGGGCATCGAGAACGCCGAGGACGCCTGGCAGCGCATCCTCGCGGGCGCCACGCTCGTGCAGGGCTACAGCGCCTTCATCTACGAGGGCCCCTTCTACGCCCGCGCCATCCACAAGGGCCTGGCCGCCCGGCTCAAGGCATCCCCGTACGCCACCCTCGCCGAGGCCGTCGGCGCCGAGACCCGGAAGGCAGCCAAGTGACCCTCGAACCGTTCGGTGCACGCCTGCGCCACGCCATGGACACCCGTGGCCCGCTCTGTGTCGGCATCGACCCGCACGCGTCCCTGCTGACCGCCTGGGGCCTGAACGACGACATCGCCGGCCTGGAGCGCTTCACGCGTACGACCGTGGAGGCCTTGGCCGACCGGGTCGCCGTCCTGAAGCCGCAGTCGGCGTTCTTCGAGCGCTTCGGCTCGCGCGGCATCGCCGTCCTGGAGAAGGCGGTCGAGGAGGCGCGGGCGGCGGGCGCGCTGGTGCTGATGGACGCCAAGCGGGGGGACATCGGCTCGACGATGGGCGCGTACGCCGCGACCTTCCTCGACAAGGACTCGCCGCTCTTCTCCGACGCGGTGACCCTCTCGCCGTACCTGGGCTTCGGCTCGCTGCGTCCGGCGCTGGACGCGGCCGCGGTCTCCGGCGCGGGCGTGTTCGTACTGGCCCTCACCTCCAACCCGGAGGGCGCGGAGGTGCAGCGCTCCACCGCCGCGGACGGGCGATCCCTCGCGCAGGTGATGCTGGACCACATGACCGTGGAGAACGCCGGTGCGCAGCCGCTCGGCTCGGTCGGCGCGGTGGTCGGCGCGACGCTGGGCGACGCGGGTGTGAACCTCGACATCAACGGGCCGCTGCTGGCCCCGGGCATCGGCGCGCAGGGCGCGACCCCGGCGGACCTTCCCGGCGTCTTCGGCCCGGCGGTCGGCAATGTCGTGCCGAGCGTGAGCCGCGGCGTGTTGCGGCACGGTCCGGATGCGACGGCGCTGCGGGAGTCGGCGGCACGTTTCGCGGACGAGGTGCGATCGGCCGTTTCGGGGGCCTAGCGCTTCCGTAGAGGGCCTCGAAAACCTCCGCAGCGGCCGCATTGGCAGAATCTCGGCCAAAAAAGCGGGTCGATATGTCAGAAATGTCCTGGTCGGTCGATGCTGACCAGGACTTTTCGTCTGTTCTCGCTGACTGGAGCGGTCATGCCCGCTAGTCTCCGTCGAAGAGCAAACGTGCACTGCGTTGCTCGTTGCTCGCCTGGTGTGGGGCGACTAGGTTCCTCACCGGTCCGTATCCGACAGTTCGACATCCGAGGTGACGTAGGCGTGGCTCTTCCGCCCCTTACCCCTGAACAGCGCGCAGCCGCGCTCGAAAAGGCCGCCGCGGCTCGCCGGGAGCGGGCCGAGGTCAAAAATCGACTCAAGCACTCCGGCGCCTCGCTCCACGAGGTCATCAAGCAAGGCCAGGAGAACGACGTCATCGGCAAGATGAAGGTCTCCGCTCTCCTTGAGTCCCTGCCGGGCGTGGGCAAGGTCCGCGCCAAGCAGCTCATGGAGAGGCTCGGCATCTCCGAGAGCCGCCGCGTGCGCGGTCTCGGCTCGAACCAGATCGCGTCTCTTGAGCGCGAGTTCGGCGGCGGTGCCGCCTGACGTTCTCGGGCACTCCCGAGAACCTGGATAATCGCTGCATGGCAGCAGAGGTACGTCCGCGGCTGACCGTGCTCTCCGGCCCCTCCGGGGTCGGCAAGAGCACGGTCGTCGCCCATATGCGCAAGGTCCACCCCGAGGTATGGCTCTCGGTGTCGGCCACTACAAGAAAGCCGCGCCCCGGCGAGCGTCACGGCGTTGAGTACTTCTTCGTCACAGACGAAGAATTCGACAAGCTGATCGCCAATGGCGAGCTGCTGGAATGGGCGGAGTTCGCGGGCCACCGCTACGGCACGCCGCGGCGCGCGGTCCTCGATCGCCTGGAGGCGGGCGAGCCCGTCCTGCTGGAGATCGATCTCCAGGGCGCCCGGCAGGTCAAGGACTCCATGCCGGAGGCGCTGCTGGTCTTCCTGGCCCCGCCGAGCTGGGAGGAGCTGGTGCGCCGTCTCACCGGCCGCGGCACGGAGCCGCCCGAGGTGATCGAGCGTCGGCTGGAGGCGGCCAAGGTGGAGCTGGCGGCCGAGTCGGAGTTCGATACGACCCTGGTCAACACCTCCGTCGAGGACGTAGCACGTGAGCTGCTAGCCTTGATGCAAGTTGTTTGATCTTTTTCTGTTTTTCCCTGAAGTTTCTTCGGAAGGCTAGAGCGTGTCCTCTTCCATCACCGCGCCCGAGGGCATCATCAACCCGCCGATCGACGAGCTGCTCGAGGCAACTGACTCGAAGTACAGCCTCGTGATCTACGCGGCCAAGCGCGCGCGTCAGATCAATGCGTACTACTCGCAGCTCGGTGAGGGTCTGCTTGAGTACGTCGGCCCGCTTGTGGACACCCACGTCCACGAGAAGCCGCTCTCGATCGCCCTGCGGGAGATCAACGCGGGTCTGCTGACCTCGGAGGCCATCGAGGGCCCGGCTCAGTAGCGATTTACGTTCTTCAGCGTTTTACGTTCTTCACCACAGGCCTGGCGGCGCGACCGCCGGGCCTGTGGTGTGTCATGGGGAAGTACGCATCCGAGTGCCGGGAGACGCAGCAGTGGACAAGCCGAAGGTTGTTCTGGGGGTCAGTGGAGGCATCGCCGCGTACAAGGCGTGCGAGCTGCTGCGGAGGCTGACGGAGTCGGGCCATGACGTACGCATCGTGCCCACAGAGTCCGCGCTGCACTTCGTCGGCGCCGCGACCTGGTCGGCGCTCTCCGGACACGCCGTCTCGACCGAGGTCTGGTCCGAGGTCCACGAGGTTCCGCACGTACGGATCGGGCAGGGCGCAGATCTGGTCGTCGTCGCGCCGGCCACCGCCGACATGCTCGCCAAGGCGGCCCACGGCCTCGCCGACGACCTGCTGACCAACACACTCCTCACCGCACGCTGTCCGGTGGTCTTCGCGCCCGCGATGCACACCGAGATGTGGGAGCACCCCGCCACCCAGGAGAACGTCGCGACCCTGCGCCGCCGCGGGGCCGTCGTCATCGAGCCCGCCGTCGGCCGGCTCACCGGCGTAGACACCGGCAAGGGCCGGCTGCCCGAGCCGGACGAGATCTTCGAGGTCTGCCGCCGGGTACTCGCCCGCGGGGTGGCCACCCCGGACCTCGCGGGCCGCCATGTGGTCGTCAGCGCGGGCGGCACGCGCGAGCCGCTGGACCCGGTGCGCTACCTGGGGAACCGCTCCTCCGGCAAGCAGGGGTACGCCCTGGCCCGCACCGCCGCGGCCCGCGGCGCCCGCGTCACGCTCATCGAGGCCAACACCGGGCTGCCGGACCCGGCGGGCGTCGACGTCGTCCACGTCGGCACGGCGGTCCAGCTGCGTGAGGCCGTGCTCAAGGCCGCGGCGGAAGCCGACGCGGTGGTGATGGCCGCGGCCGTCGCGGACTTCCGCCCCGCCGCGTACGCCACGGGCAAGATCAAGAAGAAGGACGGTCAGGAGCCCGCGCCCATCGCGCTGGTCCGCAATCCCGACATCCTCGCCGAGATCTCCACCGAGCGGGCCCGCCCCGCCCAGGTGATCGTCGGCTTCGCCGCCGAGACGGACGACGTACTCGCCAACGGCCGCGAAAAGCTGCGCCGCAAGGGCTGTGACCTTCTCGTCGTCAATGAGGTGGGGGAGCGCAAGACGTTCGGCTCCGAGGAGAACGAAGCGGTGGTGCTCGCCGCGGACGGCGGCGAGACTCCGGTGCCGTACGGGCCCAAGGAGTCCCTCGCCGACACTGTCTGGGACCTGGTCGTCCCACGGCTTGGGTGAATTCTTGGTTTCGCCGCGACGAGTGGTCGAAATCACGTGAAATCCGACGTATCGCCCTAGGATCGGGGTCTATCGCCCTGCCGTACCCGACCGGAGTCCTGGTCGCAGAGCTCCCACGGAGCGAGACGGGTAGACCGGCGGCGGAGGGTGACGGATAAACTGCTCATGGACCGTCGCGAGGCGCAGCCCTCCGGCCGGTCCGCCAATGATCAGCCAGCAGCCGCTGCAACCCCAGGGAGCATTGTGTCCCGTCGTCTGTTCACCTCGGAGTCTGTGACCGAGGGTCACCCCGACAAGATCGCTGACCAGATCAGCGACACGATCCTCGACGCCCTTCTGCGGGAGGACCCGACCTCCCGGGTCGCCGTGGAGACCTTGATCACCACCGGCCTGGTGCACGTCGCCGGCGAGGTGACCACCAAGGCGTACGCGGACATCCCCACGCTCGTTCGCAACAAGGTCCTCGAGATCGGCTACGACTCCTCGAAGAAGGGCTTCGACGGCGCCTCCTGCGGCGTTTCGGTCTCCATCGGCGCGCAGTCGCCGGACATCGCGCAGGGCGTCGACACCGCGTACGAGAAGCGCGTCGAGGGGTCCGCCACAGGTGAAGAAGGCGACGAGCTCGACAAGCAGGGCGCCGGCGACCAGGGCCTGATGTTCGGCTACGCCACCGACGAGACGCCCGAGCTGATGCCGCTGCCGATCCACCTGGCGCACCGGCTCTCCCGCCGCCTCTCCGAGGTCCGCAAGAACGGGACCATCCCCTACCTGCGCCCCGACGGCAAGACCCAGGTCACCATCGAGTACGACGGCGACAAGGCCGTCCGCCTCGACACCGTCGTGGTCTCCTCGCAGCACGCCTCGGACATCGACCTGGACTCGCTGCTCGCTCCCGACATCCGCGAGTTCGTCGTCGAGCACGTGCTGAAGCAGCTGGTGGACGACGGCATCAAGCTGGACACCGACGGCTACCGTCTGCTGGTCAACCCGACCGGACGGTTCGAGATCGGCGGCCCGATGGGCGACGCGGGCCTCACCGGCCGCAAGATCATCATCGACACCTACGGCGGCATGGCCCGCCACGGTGGCGGCGCGTTCTCCGGCAAGGACCCGTCCAAGGTGGACCGCTCGGCGGCGTACGCGATGCGCTGGGTCGCGAAGAACGTCGTGGCCGCAGGCCTCGCGGCGCGCTGCGAGGTCCAGGTCGCCTACGCGATCGGCAAGGCCGAGCCGGTCGGCCTCTTCGTCGAGACCTTCGGCACCGCCACGATCGACGTGGACAAGATCGAGCAGGCCATCGGAGAGGTCTTCGACCTGCGCCCGGCGGCCATCATCCGCGACCTGGATCTGCTGCGCCCGATCTACGCGCAGACGGCGGCGTACGGCCACTTCGGCCGCGAGCTTGCGGACTTCACGTGGGAGCGCACGGACCGCGTGGACGCGCTGCGCAAGGCTGCGGGTCTGTAAGCACGGCACGCGCACGGCAAGCACTGCACGAGCACGGTGGCCCCGGGACCGACAAGGTCCGGGGCCGCCGTGCTGTCGGTGGCGTCTGGTAGGAATTTGGCTGTGAGCAGCGACGACAAGCAGCCCGAAGAGCCCGCCGCCGGTGGGCCGGAGCAGCTTGCTCTCATCCGCGAGACCGTCCGCAAGGCCAAGGTCCCGAAGGCCAAGCCGCGGACCTGGCGAGGGGCCGCGCTGGCCAAGGAGCTGCCCGTCGCGCGGGTGATGGTCAACAAGGGCGTGCTCCATCTCGACCAGTACTTCGACTACGCCGTGCCCGAGGAGCTGGACGCGGAAGCGCAGCCCGGGGTGCGGGTGCGGGTGCGGTTCGGAGCCGGGGGGCACCGGGTGCGGGAAGGGCGGCGGGAAGGGGGCGGGCTGATCGACGGGTTTCTCATCGAGCGGCGTGCCGAGACGGACTACGGGGGAGCGCTCGCCGCGCTCGCCTATGT
Source organism: Streptomyces sp. V1I1 (assembly GCF_030817355.1). Taxonomy (NCBI): domain Bacteria; kingdom Bacillati; phylum Actinomycetota; class Actinomycetes; order Kitasatosporales; family Streptomycetaceae; genus Streptomyces; species Streptomyces sp. V1I1. Next base: position 7,002,982 of record NZ_JAUSZH010000001.1, read on the forward strand.
CGTCTCGCCCGAGCCGGTGCTCAGCCCGGAGATGCTGGCCCTCGCGCGCGCGGTCGCCGATCGGTATGCGGGGAGCCTGGCGGATGTGCTGCAGCTCGCCATCCCGCCCAGGAACGGCCGTGCCGAGTCGAAGCCCTCGCCGGAGCCGCTGTCGCCGCCCGCCGCGCCGGACGCCGGGAGCTGGGGGCGATACGGCCGCGGGGCGGCGTTTGTGGAGGCGCTCGCGAGCGGGGGTGCGCCGCGGGCCGTGTGGACCGCGCTGCCCGGGCCGCAGTGGCCGGACGAGCTGGCGCGGGCCGTCGTGGCGACGCTCGCCTCGGGGCGGGGTGCGCTGGTCGTCGTCCCGGACGGGCGGCGTGCGGCGCGGGTCGATGCCGCGCTCACCGCGCTGCTGGGGGAGGGCCGGCATGCGGTGCTGACCGCCGAGTCCGGGCCCGAGAAGCGGTACCGGCAGTGGCTCGCCGTGCGGCGCGGGTCGGTGCGGGCCGTCGTCGGGACCAGGGCCGTGATGTTCGCCCCCGTACAGGATCTCGGGCTGGTCGCCGTCTGGGACGACGGCGACTCCAGCCACAGCGATGAGAACGCACCGTTCCCGCATGTGCGCGAGGTCCTCGAGCTGCGGGCCACGCACGACAAGTGCGGCTTCCTGCTGGGGAGTACGAGCTGCACGGTGGAGGCGGCCCAGCTGGTGGAGAGCGGCTGGGCCCTGCCGCTGATCGCCGACCGTGAGCAGGTGCGCAGCGCCGCGCCCCTGGTGCGTACGGTCGGGGACGGGGAGCTGGCGCGAGACGAGGCGGCGCGGGCGGCGCGGCTGCCGAGTCTGGCCTGGCAGACCGTCCGTGACGGGCTGAAGAGCGGACCGGTGCTGGTCCAGGTGCCCAGGCGGGGCTATGTGCCCAGGCTCGCGTGCGAGCGGTGCCGCACGCCCGCGCGGTGCCGGCACTGTTCCGGGCCGCTGGAGGCGCCCGACGAGCGGGATCTGACCTGTGGGTGGTGCGGGCGCGGTGCGGTGGACTGGCACTGCGTCGCGTGCGGCAGTACGAGACTGCGGGCCCAGATCGTGGGCGCGCGGCGTACGGCGGAGGAGCTCGGCCGGGCCTTCCCCGCGGTCCAGGTGCGTACATCGGGCCGCGACCATGTGCTGGACACCGTGCCGGGGCGGCCCGCGCTGGTGGTGAGCACGCCCGGCGCGGAGCCCGTCGCCGACGGTGGATACGCGGCGGCACTGCTGCTCGACGGCTGGGCGATGGTGGGGCGGCCCGACCTGCGGGCGGGCGAGGACGCGCTGCGGCGCTGGATGGACGCCGCATCGCTGGTGCGCGGGCAGGGCGAGGGCGGCACGGTGGTGATCGTCGCCGAGCCGACACTGCGGCCGGTCCAGGCGCTGGTGCGCTGGGACCCGGTCGGGCACGCGCAGCGCGAGCTGGGCGAGCGGGCGCAGCTGGGGTTCCCGCCCGTCTCCCGGATGGCGTCGGTGACGGGCCGCGCGGAGGCGATAGCCGCGTTTGTGGCGTCGGCCGAACTGCCGGGCGACGCGGAGCTGTTGGGGCCGGTGCCGCTGCGGGTGACCGATCCGGGCAGGCCACGGCGGCCGGGTGACCCCCCGGTGGGCGAGGTGTGGGAGCGGGCGCTGCTGAGGGTGCCGCCGGGCAGCGGGGCGGCGCTGGCGGCCGCGCTGAAGTCGGCACAGGCAGCCCGGCTGGCCCGCGGCGGCACCGAGCCGGTACGGATCAGGATCGACCCGCCGGACATCGGCTGACGTCGCCGCGTCTGCGGGGCTTGTTCCCCGAGCGCCGGCCCTCCCCGAGAGCTTCGCCTGGGAGGTACCCCCATCCCGAACCGGGGGCAGTCCCCCAGACTCCCGTATGCGACCTTCGGCCGCATGTCCGCAATCGCCGGACGGGCTGAATTTCAGCCCCTGGAGGTCCCCCGGACGAAGTCTGGGGGAGATTGAGGAGCCGGGTCCGGGGCGGAGCCCCGGCGAAGAAGCGGCTGCCCCCGCCCACCTCGGGCAGGGGCAGCCGGGGGGCAAGGTCAGCCGTTGCGTGGGCCGGGGAAGGCGCTCGGGCGGGCCTCCTCGCGGAGGGATTGGGCGGTGACCGTCGGCTGCGGCGGCATCGCGCGGGCAGCCGGGACGGCCGGCAGCCCCGAGCCCATCGGCAGCGTGCGGGTCGGCGCCGGGTCCGCGGCATGGTCCATGTCCGCCGGGCCCGACTGCTGCGCGGCCCGTCGCGCGCCGTAACGGCGGTGGACCGCCTGCTTGGTCACCCCGAGCGCCGAGCCCACCGCGTCCCACGAGAAGCCCAGCGAACGGTCGAAGTCCACCGCCGCGGTCACCAGCGTCTCGACGCTGTCCCGCAGCTCCTGCGCAAGACGGACGGTCGGGGCCGGGGCCCTGCCGTAGACGACGAAGCCCGTGGACGGGCCGGATCGGCGCGGGCGGTAGACATTTCCCAGCTGGGCGGTGAGCGTGCGCAATGCGTCCACCTGCCGGCGGACCCGCTCGATGTCCCGCACCAACAGATGCAGGCTTGCTCGGGCTTGAGCGTCGTGGGTTGCGTGGTCGGCCATTGACAAGCCTCTCGAACCGGCGTTGAAAAGGGGTCGGGCCGCATCCGGGGCGGCCCGTTTCGGTCAATCTCTCTTGACCAACGCTCTACCTGGCGATGTGGTCACGCTTCGGGGGCGTATGCACATATGCGCGGGGCGCACGGTCCTCCGTACGCCCCCTGACCCCCGGCCCATAGACTGGTGCGCTGCTCGTCACCGTACGCACCACCAGCTACCTGCATATACCAGCCTGAGAGGCAGTCAGCCACCGATGAAGCTCGTCTTCGCAGGCACCCCCGAGGTCGCCGTACCCTCCCTGGACGCCCTGATCGCCTCCGACCGGCATGAAGTCGCCGCCGTCGTCACCCGGCCCGACGCACCCGCCGGACGCGGCCGCCACCTGGTGGCCAGTCCGGTCGCCCAGCGCGCCGAGGAAGCCGGGATCGAGGTGCTCAAGCCTGCCAAGCCGCGGGACGAGGACTTCCTGGCGCGGCTGCGCGAGATCGCGCCCGACTGCTGCCCGGTCGTCGCCTACGGCGCGCTGCTGCCCAAGGTGGCCCTGGACGTGCCCCGGCACGGCTGGGTCAATCTGCACTTCTCGCTGCTGCCCGCCTGGCGCGGCGCCGCACCGGTCCAGCACGCCATCCTCGCCGGGGACGAGATGACGGGCGCCGCGACCTTCCAGATCGAGGAAGGCCTCGACTCAGGCCCGGTGTACGGCGTGATCACCGAGCATGTACGGCCCACCGACACCAGCGGTGACCTGCTCACCCGGCTTGCATTCGCCGGCTCCGGACTACTCGTCGCGACTATGGACGGTATCGAGGACGGCACCCTGCAGGCCGTGCCGCAGCCGGCCGAGGGCGTCTCGCTCGCGCCGAAGATCACCGTCGAGGACGCGCATGTGGACTGGAACGCTCCGGCGCTCCGCGTCGACCGCGCCGTCCGCGGCTGCACCCCCGCGCCGGGCGCGTGGACGGTCTTCCGCGGGGAACGGCTCAAGTTGATCCAGGCGGCGCTGGTGCCCGACCGTACGGACCTCGCGCCCGGCGAGCTCTCCGTCGGCAAGAACAACGTGTACGTCGGAACCGGATCGCACGCCGTCGAGCTGCTCTGGGTCCAGCCGCAGGGCAAGAAGCCGATGCGCGCCGCCGACTGGGCGCGCGGGGTGCGCATCGCCCCGGGCGAGAGGGTGGGCGGCACGGACGTAGGCTGAGAGGGTTCGACCCTTTCACTGAGGTTCACCTCGCGATGCCGGGCCGGCCGGCCCCGCGGGCCTGCCTCCGGCCGGGGTCCGGGGGTGTCCCCCCGGGAAGACACAGCAACAGCGGAGCACCTTTGAACGAGCAGGCACGTCGCCGTCCCCCCAAGCCGTACCGCCGCCCCAAGAAGGATCCCGTGCGGATCCTGGCCTTCGAGGCGCTGCGGGCCGTCGACGAGCGGGACGCGTACGCCAATCTCGTACTGCCGCCCCTGCTGAAGAAGGCCCGCGAGAACGACGACTTCGACGGCCGCGACGCGGCGCTCGCCACCGAGCTGGTGTACGGGACGCTGCGCCGCCAGGGCACGTACGACGCGATCATCGCGACGTGCATCGACCGGCCGCTGCGCGAGGTCGACCCGCCGGTGCTCGACGTGCTGGCGCTCGGTGCGCACCAGTTGCTCGGGACGCGGATCCCGACCCACGCCGCAGTGTCGGCGAGCGTGGAGCTGGCGCGGGTGGTGCTCGGCGACGGGCGGGCGAAGTTCGTCAACGCCGTCCTGCGCAAAATCGCGCAGGACGACCTGGACGCCTGGCTGGAGCGGGTCGCTCCGCCGTACGACGAGGACGCCGAGGACCATCTGGCCGTGGTGCACTCGCATCCGCGGTGGGTTGTCTCCGCGCTGTGGGACTCGCTGGGCGGCGGGCGCGCAGGGATCGAGGACCTGCTGGAGGCCGACAACGAGCGGCCCGAGGTGACGCTCGTCGCACGGCCGGGCCGCTCCACGGCCGCTGAACTGCTCGGTGCGGTGGGCGAGGAGTCCGGGCTGCCAGGGCGCTGGTCGCCGTATGCCGTGCGGCTGGCCGAGGGCGGCGAGCCCGGCGCCATCGAAGCCGTACGGGAGGGGCGGGCCGGCGTCCAGGACGAGGGCAGTCAGCTCGTCGCGATCGCGCTGGCCAACGCGCCGCTGGACGGCCCCGACGAGCGGTGGCTCGACGGTTGCGCGGGCCCCGGCGGCAAGGCCGCGCTGCTGGCCGCGCTCGCCGCGGGCCGTGGCGCGTCCCTGCTGGCCTCCGAGAAGCAGCCGCACCGCGCCCGGCTGGTCGAGCGGGCGCTGGCCGGCAACCCCGGCCCGTATCAGGTCATCGCGGCGGACGGCACGCGTCCGCCGTGGCGGCACGGTTCCTTCGACCGTGTGCTCGTCGATGTCCCGTGCTCGGGCCTCGGCGCGCTACGACGGCGTCCGGAGGCCCGCTGGCGGCGGCGTCCCGAGGACCTGGAAGGCTTTGCGCCGCTCCAACGCGCGTTGCTGCGCGAGGCGTTGACGGCCGTACGGATCGGGGGAGTGGTCGGCTACGCGACCTGCTCGCCGCATCTCGCCGAGACCCGGGTGGTCGTCGAGGACGTACTGAAGGGACGCGGCGGCCCGCCCGCCGAGGCCGAGTGGGTGGACGCGAGGCCTCTGATGCCGGGCGTGCCCGCGCTGGGCGACGGTCCCGATGTACAGCTGTGGCCGCATCTGCACGGCACGGACGCGATGTATCTGGCGCTGCTGCGTCGCACGGCCTGAGCCGCGAGGCCGGCCCCGCGGCGGCCCGACAAGACGCTGTACGTCGGGGCGGCGCACCCGGGGGAGCGTGCCGTCGAAAACGCCACCGACTCCGCCAAACATGCCCGCGACGCCAGCCACCCTTGCGCGCGGGCCGCACCCGCCAGTGCTTCTCGCGCCCGCACCTGGGGCAGTCGCCGAGCCCCGCGGCGCTCGAACCCTGTGCCCCGTGTGACCCTTTCGGCCGCGGGCCCGTTGCGGGCCCTGCCGAGCCTCGGTCGTATCGGGGTGGATGCCCGCGGTGGTGAACGGATGAGCATGCACATACGAGGATGCCCGGTGGGCCCTGGGCGGTATGCCGCGTCCGCCGTCGCTGTGGTGATCTGGACGATGACCCTCACCGGGCCGGTGTTCGTACCGGCAGGCGGGCCGACCCCCTCGGGTCCGGCGCCCTCGTGGCTCGGACGCCCGGTGGCAAGGGCGGAGCAGCGGCGAGGCCGGGCTGCTCCCTCCGTACGGAAGGGAGCAGCCCGGCCTCGTACCGCCGTGCGACCGCGCGGTCGGTCAGCCTCCGAACGTGCCGGTCGTCTCCGCCTTCCAGGCACCGCCCGTGACCTTGTAGACGGTGAGCTGCTTGTTGGTGGCGTCGCCGTATTCGTCGAAGGAGACCTTGCCCATGACTCCGTCGAAGGAGACCTTCTGCACGGCCTCGGTGACCTTGGCGCGGGCGTCGGAGGGCAGCTTGCCGTCCTTTGCCACGGCCTTCACCGCCTGGATGATTGCCCAGGCCGAGTCGTAGGAGAAGCCGCCGTAGGCTCCGTACGCCTCCTTGTACCCGGCCGCCTTGTAGTCCGCGATGAACTTCTTGGCGGAAGGCAGGTCCTCGACGGGCGCGCCGACGGACGTGGCCATGTCGCCGTCGCCCCGGGCGCCGGTGAGCTTGAGGTACTCGTCGCTGTAGATCGCGTCGCCGCCGATGAGCGGGATCGCGGCGCCCGACTTCTTGACCTGCGCGCTGAGCGGGCCGGCCACCGGGTACTCACCGCCGTAGTAGACGACGTCCGCCCCCGAGCTCTTGATCTTGGTGGCCACGGAGCCGAAGTCCTTGGCCTCCGGGTTGACGTGCTCGGTGCCGACGACCGCGCCGCCGAGCTTCTTGAAGTGGGCGGAGAAGGTAGCGGCCAGGCCGGCGCCGTAGGTCTTCTTGTCGTCGACGACGAAGACCTTCTTCTTCTTGGCCGTGTTGTACAGGTACTCGGCCGCGAACGGGCCCTGGATGGCATCCGTTGTCGCGGTCCGGAAGTACGTCTTGAACGGCCGGGCCTTCTTGCCTGTGTCCCACTTGTCGCCCTGGGTGAGGGCGGGGTTGGTGTTCACCGAGACCTCGGGAACCTGGGCGGCGTCGAAGACCTTCTGCATCGACTGGGCCACGGAGGAGTTCAGCGGGCCGACGACTCCGAGGACGCTCTTGTCGGCCACGAGCTTGGTGGCGTTCTGCTGGCCGGAGGAGGGCTGTGCCTGGTCGTCGAGAGCCTCGATCTTGAAGGTGACGCCCGGCACCTCCTTGTTCTTGTTGGCCTGCTTGACGGCGAGGTCGACCGAGTTCTTCATGCCGAGGCCGAGAGCGGAGAGCTCCCCGGTCAACGGCGCGTCGAAACCAATGGTGACGACGGTGGAGCCGCCGCCGGAGGCGTCGTCGGCCTTGCCTGCGTCACGTGAGCCGCACGCCGTGAGCGAGAGTGCTCCGGCGGCGAGCGCGGCGGTGACAGCTATGAGAGAACGGTTGCGCACGATCGGTCCTTTCCCCTTCGAGGCGCCGACCGCGTTGTCAGGGCCGAAGATCGGTCCGCTGGCGCGGCGGCTGGCGTGACTCTAGATGGCGTTCACCGAAGCGAGCAGAGGGGACGAGCCGATGTGATTCTCTTGTTATGGCGCTGCTCAGGCGGAGGACTTCCCTTCATCAGGCCGGATCCGCGGTCACCCTGCGGCGGTGGAGCGAGTCAGCGGACGCCGGGCGGGCGCGGACTGCCCGGTCGGGCTTGGGATGGGACAGCGGAAACGCGAACCTACAGGTGAGGCGCGCGGTGTGAGGTGCGCGGCTCACGCCGCGTACATCTTGAGGCGCGCCGCTCAGCCGTCGGCCGGGGCACCGCCCACCGTGTCGCCCGCCGCGGGCGCCCGCTCCGGCGGCGCGCCCTGCTGCTGCGGCCCCTCCTCGTGGGCCGGCCTGCTTGGCCACCACACCTTCGGTCCCACGTCCAGGAACAGCGCCGTGACCAGCACGGACCGTACGACAAAGGTGTCGAGCAGGACGCCGAGCGCCACTGCGAAGCCGATCTCCGCGAAGGCGACCATCGGCAGCGTGCCGAGTGCCGCGAACGTGCCCGCGAGGACCAGGCCCGCCGAGGTGATGACCGCGCCGGTCGCCGCCAGGCCGGTCAGCACGCCCGCCCTGGTGCCCTGGCGGCCGGCCTCCTCGCGGATCCGGGTGGACAGGAAGATGTTGTAGTCGATGCCCAGCGCCACCAGGAAGACGAAGACGAAGAGCGGGAAGTCCGTCGTCTCGCCCGCGTAGTCGAAGATGTACCGGAACGCGAGCGCGCTCAGGCCAAGGGCCGCCGCGAAGGACAGCACAACGGTGCCGATCAGCAGCAGCGGGGCGATCACGGACCGCAGCAGCATCGTGAGCACCAGCAGCACCATCGCCAGTACCAGCGGGATGATCAGGTAGTTGTCGTGGGTGGTCGCGGCGTCCATGTCGAGCAGAGCGGCCGTGCCGCCGCCCACTCGCGCGTCGGCGTCCGGAACCGCGTGCACCGCATCCCGCACACGCTCGACCGTCTCCTTGGCGGCCGCGCTGTCCGCGGGATCCGTCATGGTCGCCTCGATCAGCACCCGGCCGTCGTGCACGGGTTTGGTGCCGGGCGGAACGGCGATGGACTGCGGCACCACACCGCGGGTCGCCGCGACGGTCTCACCGACCTGCCGGGCCTGCGCCGCATTGCTGACGATCACCAGCGGATCGCCGCTGCCCGCCGGGAAGTACCGGCTCTGGACCTCCTGCCCGACGATCGAATCGGGCTTCTCGGTGAAGGAGTCGGCGTTGCCGATGCCCTCGGCCCTCAGCTGCATCAGGCCCAGGGAGAAGGCGGCGAGGACGATCGCGGTGGCGGCCCAGATCGCGCGCGGACGGCGGGCGATGCGCCCTCCCGTACGGGTCCAGAAGCCGCGCACGGTCGGCTCGGGCGAGCCGAAGTTCGGGATGGCGGGCCAGAAGATCCAACGGCCGAAGATCACCAGCAGCGCGGGGAACAGCGTCAGCATGGCCAGCAGGGCGACCGCGACGCCGATCGCGGCGACGGGGCCGAGCCCGCTGGTGGAGTTCATCTCCGCGGCCAGCAGGCACAGCATGCCCAGCACCACCGTGGCGCCGCTGGCCAGCACCGCGGGGCCCGCGCGGTGCAGCGCCAGAGCCATCGCCTCGTGCCGGTCCTCGTGGCGGCGCAGCTCCTCGCGGTAGCGGGCGACCAGCAAGAGGGCATAGTCCGTCCCCGCGCCGAAGACGAGGACCGTCAAGATACCCGCGCTCTGCCCGTTGACCGTGAGATCGGCGTGCTCGGCCAGCAGATAGATCAGCGCCTGTGCGGCAGCAAGCGCGCCGACCACCGAGATCACCGGGATCACCAGCAGGGTGGGACTGCGGTAGGTGAGCAGCAGCATCACGATCACGACGCCGAGCGCCGAGAGCAGCAGCGTGGAGTCGATGCCCTCGAAGGCCTTGGAAACGTCGGCCGAGGTGCCGCCGGGCCCGGTGACGTGCACTGCGAGCCCGGCCTCGCCGGTGCCGGTCTTGTCGCGGATGGAGTCGACCGCGGGCGCGATCCGCTCCCAGCCCTGCTCGTCCATCGTGATCGGTACGAAGACCTGGGCGGCCCGCGGGTTGTCGGGACGCTCCAGCACCGGACCGCGGACTTCACCGCCGCGCACCCCGTGCTCCCGCAGCTCCTTGATGGCCGCGACGTCGTCGGCGATGCGCTTTTGATCGGCCGCGGTCAGGCCGCTCTCGCGTGCGTACACGACGATCGCCGGGATGACCTCGGGCCTGAACTCCTCGGATTCCTGAAGGACTTGGGTGGATTCCGCGCTGCCGGGCAGCCAGGACGAGGCGTCGTTGTCCTGGGCGTCGGTGAGCTTCTGTGCCAGGGGGAAGGCGAGCGTCATCACCGCCAGCCACAGCACCACCACCACCCACTTGCTGCGCCGCCCGCAGACCAGATGTGCGACGCGCTGTCTTGGTGGTGGCTGAAGCTCCTGTGCGTCCGGCATGACGCCCCCAATAGCCCTCGCGACGGGCCGAATCGCCAGGATTGCACGGACTGTACTGATCCCGGGAGCCTTTGGTCCGTACCGAGAGACATACCGGGGAGGGGAAGAGCCCTGGAACGTGGCAGGCTTGGCACATGGCCGTTCAGATCAATCCAAGTATCCTTTCCGCCGACTTCTCCCGCCTGGCGGAGGAGGCCAGGGCAGTCGAGGGCGCCGACTGGCTCCATGTCGACGTGATGGACAACCACTTCGTGCCCAACCTCACCTTGGGCGTGCCGGTCGTGGAATCCCTCAGCCGCGCGACGGACACCCCACTGGACTGCCATCTGATGATCGATGACCCCGATCGCTGGGCCCCGCAGTACGTCGAAGCGGGGGCCGGATCCGTCACCTTCCATATCGAGGCCGCGGCCGCGCCCGTACGGCTGGCGCGCGAGATCCGGTCCAAGGGAGCCCGTGCCTCGATGGCGCTCAAGCCCGCCACCCCGATCGAGCCGTACGAGGACCTGCTCCCCGAGCTCGACATGCTGCTGATCATGACCGTGGAGCCGGGCTTCGGCGGCCAGGCCTTCCTCGACATCATGCTGCCGAAGATCCGCCGTACCCGGGAGCTCATCGCCAAGCACGGTCTGGAGCTGTGGCTGCAGGTCGACGGCGGCGTCTCGGACTCGACCATCGAGCGGTGCGCCGAGGCCGGCGCTGATGTGTTCGTCGCCGGCTCGGCCGTCTACGGCGCCCAGGACCCGGCACAGGCGGTGCGTGCGTTGCGTACGAAGGCGCAGCAGACCCTGGCCTCGGCGGCTTGGGCGTGCGACCACTGAGCCACAAGCAAGTGAACTCAGCCCATCAGGGCTGATCAAGAACCGTCGGATCTGACAGGATGACGGATCCGGAGTGTGTACAGCAGTGAGGAGATCGCGGTGTCGACGGGCCGGTCAGCCATGCGGATGGGACCCGCGGAGCTGGTGCAGGCGGCGGCCATGGCCCGCCGCTTCTACCTCGAGGGCAAATCCAAGATCCAGATTGCGGAGGAGTTCGGCGTCAGCCGCTTCAAGGTCGCGCGGGTCCTGGAGACGGCGCTCGAGCGTGATCTCGTACGGATCGAGATCCGCGTACCCGCGGAACTGGACGCCGAGCGCTCCGACGCGCTCCGCGCACGCTACGGACTGCGGCACGCGGTCGTCGTCGAATCCCCCGCGGAGGGCGCAGACGAGTCGCCCGACCCGGAGAACCTCGGCGAAGTGGCCGCCGATCTGCTCGGCGAGCTCGTGAACGAGGGCGATGTGCTGGGCCTGGCCTGGGGCCGGTCCACCATCCACATGGCCGCCGCGCTCGACCGGCTGCCGCCGTGCACGGTCGTGCAGCTCACCGGCGTGTACGACGCGGGGACCGCCGAGCGCGGCTCGGTCGAGGCGGTCCGGCGCGCCGCCCAGGTCTCTGGCGGCGAGGCCCACCCCATCTACGCCCCGATGCTGCTGCCCGACCCGGCGACCGCCGCGGCGCTGCGCAGCCAGACCGGTATCGCCCGCGCCTTCGAGTACTTCGACAAGGTCACCGTCGCGGCCGTCTCCATCGGCTCCTGGGAGCCGGGCATCTCTACCGTGCACGACATGCTCACCGACGAGGAGCGCGCGCACTACGCCTCGCTCGGCGTCGCGGCCGAGATGTCGGCGCATCTCTTCGACGCGGAGGGCCGACGGGTCGGCCGTGACCTGGGCGAGCGGTGCATCACGGTCGAGGCGGACCGGCTGCGCCGTATCCCCGAGGTGGTGGCGATCGCGGGCGGCCAGCGCAAGGCGGAGGCGATCGGGGCCGTACTGCGCTCCGGGCTTGTGACCAGCCTGGTGACGGACACGGCGGCGGCGGACCAGCTGCTGAAGGCCCCGCCGGGACAGCGACCGGCGCTGGACCGGGCAGACCCGGACGACTGAACGGGCCGGGGGCGGCCGAGCCGGCGCGGGCCGTCAGCAGACGTTGTGGGCGGGGGCCGGGGGCGGATCATTTGGAGGATCTGCTCGACGGCATCCCTGTGAGCTGGAGTTTTCTCCCGGCCTCGCATGCGCGTCGCCATGGGAGAATGAAGTACGTGCGATTTCCCCGGCTGAAATGCCCGGGGGCCAACTCCGATCGACTGGGATGTTCTGCACGTGCGTTTCCTCAATGACCTGAAGCCGCCGTACGACCTGACGTACGACGACGTATTCATGGTGCCGAGCCGCTCGGCCGTCGGCTCCCGTCAGGGCGTGGACCTCTCCTCGCGCGACGGCTCCGGCACCACCATCCCGCTGGTCGTCGCGAACATGACCGCCATCGCGGGACGCCGGATGGCCGAGACGCTCGCCCGCCGCGGTGGCCTCGTCGTCATCCCCCAGGACATCCCGATCGAGGTCGTCACCGACGTCATCTCCTGGGTCAAGACGCGCCACCTCGTCCTGGACACCCCGATCGTGCTCGCCCCCGGTCAGACCGTCGCCGACGCGCTGTCCCTGCTGCCGAAGCGGGCGCACGACGCCGGTGTCGTCGTCGACGCGGACCACCGGCCCGTCGGTGTCGTCACCGACGCCGACCTGTCCGGGGTCGACCGCTTCACCCAGCTGTCCGAGGTCATGTCCAGGGACCTGCTGCTGCTCGACGCGGACATCGACCCGCGTGACGCCTTCAACAAGCTCGACCACGCCAACCGCCGGTACGCCCCCGCCGTGGACAAGGACGGCCGGCTCGCCGGCATCCTCACCCGCAAGGGCGCCCTGCGCGCGACCCTCTACAGCCCCGCCGTCGACGCCGATGGCCGGCTGCGCATCGCCGCCGCCGTCGGCATCAACGGCAATGTGGCGGGCAAGGCCAAGCAGCTCCTCGACGCGGGCGCCGACACCCTCGTCGTCGACACCGCGCACGGCCACCAGGAGTCGATGATCAGCGCGATCAAGGCGGTCCGCGGGCTCGACCCGCAGGTGCCGATCGTCGCGGGCAACATCGTGGCCGCCGAGGGCGTGCGCGATCTCGTCGAAGCCGGCGCGGACATCATCAAGGTCGGTGTGGGCCCCGGCGCCATGTGCACCACCCGCATGATGACCGGCGTGGGCCGGCCGCAGTTCTCGGCCGTGCTGGAGTGCGCCGCCGAGGCGAAGAAGTTCGGCAAGCACGTCTGGGCCGACGGCGGTATCCGTCACCCGCGCGACGTCGCCATGGCGCTCGCCGCCGGCGCCTCCAACGTCATGGTCGGCTCCTGGTTCGCCGGGACCTACGAGTCCCCGGGCGACCTCCAGCAGACCGCCGACGGGCGCCTGTACAAGGAGTCCTTCGGCATGGCCTCCGCGCGTGCCGTCCGTAACCGTACGAGCGAGGAGTCGGCGTACGACCGGGCCCGCAAGGCGCTGTTCGAAGAGGGCATCTCCACCTCGCGGATGTTCCTCGACCCGGCCCGTCCGGGCGTCGAGGACCTGATCGACTCGATCATCGCGGGCGTCCGCTCCTCCTGCACCTACGCGGGCGCGGGCTCCCTCGAGGAGTTCGCCGAGAAGGCGATCGTCGGCGTCCAGAGCGCTGCCGGTTACGCAGAGGGCAAGCCGCTGCACGCCAGCTGGAACTAGTACGAGCCATCAGCGTCCGGCCCCGCGGTCCGCGGCGGCCGGACGCGGCTTTTCCCGTCAACTCCCCGCCGGGGGCAGGCATGTGTGGCGACAACCGGGGTATACGCGCCCTGCACTGACCACGAGCAGGGGAGGACAAAGTGTCCACGGCGAGCACGGTTACGACCGAACTCACACAGCCTGGAACACGGTGCCCGAACATGGCGGAACTGGACCTTCCGCACGTGCCCAATCCTGGGGAGGTGGCTCCCAGCGACGCACGCGAGATCTCGAAGGTCTTCTTTGTACGGCTGGCTTCGCTGGAAGAGGGAACGCACGAGCACCAGTACGTACGCAACACGCTCATTGAGCTGAACCTGGCGCTGGTCAGGTACGCGGCGGGCCGGTTCCGCAACCGGGCCGAGCAGATGGAGGACATCGTCCAGGTCGGCACCATCGGCCTGATCAAGGCGATCGACCGGTTCGAGCTGAGCCGCGAGGTGGAGTTCGCGACGTTCGCCGTTCCGTACATCATCGGTGAGATCAAGCGGTTCTTCCGCGACACCAGCTGGGCCGTGCATGTGCCGCGCAGGCTGCAGGAGTTGCGGATCGATCTGGCGAAGGCGACCGACGAGCTCTCCCAGAAACTGGACCGCTCGCCGAGCACGGCCGAACTCGCCGGGCACCTCGGGCTCGACGAGGAAGAGATCATCGAGGGCGTGGTCGCCAGCAACGGCTATACGGCAGGCTCGATCGACATGCCGATGGACGACGCCTCCGACCACGCTCCGGTGCCGCTGTCCGACCGGCTGGGCGCGCCCGACGCCGATCTGGAGACCGCGGAGAACGTCCAGGCGCTCAAGCCGCTCATCGAGGAGCTCGACGATCGGGACAGGCGGATCCTGCGGATGCGCTTCGGCGAGGAGATGACCCAGTCGGAGATCGGCGCGGAGCTGGGCGTCTCGCAGATGCATGTGTCCCGGCTGCTGACGCGCATCACGTCGCGGCTGCGTGCGGGACTGCTGGCCGTGGAGTGACCTGACGCGGAGTACCAGCCCAATCCCCCCACGGGAGAAGCGGCGTCCCGGCCGGCCGGGACGCCGCTTGTGGGTGTGTCCGGGCTGGCTTGTGGGTGTGTCCGGGCTTGTGGGTGTGTCCGGTTGTGCATGTGTCCGGGGTGTGGGTGAGTCCGGGGTCAGCAGGGGGACGGCGCTGCCACCGGCCGCATCCAGGTCGCCTGGACCCGCTTGCCGTGCGGCAGCGGGCAGACCTCCACCCGTCCCGCGAGCTTCAGCACCATGTGCCAGCCGAATCCGCCGCCGCCGGTGAAGTCGGGCTCGCGCGGCACGGGAGGCAGCGGGCTGGAGTCGTCCATCTTCACCACCAGCGTGTCCTGCCCTGCCGTGAGATGCAGCTGCCACCAGCCCGCGGTGTGCCGGGCCGCGTTGGCGACCAGCTCGGAGACGACCAGCAGCACCGCGTCGAGGTCGGCCCAGGGGCAGTGCTGCAGCAGGAATTCCGCGGCGGCCCGGCGGGCCCCCGCGCTGTCTCTGTGCGGCGACTGATCAATCACCACGTGCGGCTCTGCGTTCATCACGGCTCGCATACCCCACTTGTCGCCCTTCTATCAGCCCGTGCACATTACGTCTCGCCCGACCGGGATGACGAGAGTGTCGTACGCAGCGCATCGGCGACCGCGGCCGCCAGTGCCGCATGGCCCTCGTCGTCGGGGTGCACGCCGTCGGCCAGCTGTCCGGGTCCGATCAGGTCGCGTCCCGGCAGAAGTGCGAGCCGCTTGTCGCCGGAGCCGGAGCCGGAGCCGGAGCCGGAGCCGCCGCCCATGAGGTCGACGACGGCCTCCTCCATCGCCGTACGCAGCTCGGCGAGTGTGGCGCCGAGGCGGTTGGGGGTCTGCTCGGCGTCGGGGCGCAGCACGGGGGAGACCAGCAGCAGCGGGGTGTGCGGGTGCCCCTGGCGTACGAGCGCGATGAACGCGCGCGTCGTCTCGTACAGCAGCGGGCCCGAAAAGGGGATCCCCGTCCAGCAGTTGGTGCCGAAGGCGAGCGTGATCGCGTCGGCCGGGAGCACCGCGAGCTGTTCCGCGGTGGCCAGTTCGCCGCGGGCAGCTCCGGCGTAGCCGAGGTTGACCGTGTCCAGGCCGAGGGCACGCCCGGCGACGGCGGGCCAGGAGTGGGCCGGGCGGGTGGACCACCAGCCCTCGGTGATGGAGTCGCCGTGGACGAGCCAGCGCGGCTGTCGCGGGGCGGGCGCGACGGACCCGCCGATGGCCCGCAGCCCCAGGACCACGGGGCACTGGGCTTCGGGCGGATGGATGGTGAACGGCCCCTCGGCGCCGGCCGGGAGGCGGAGGGTGACAACCGCCTCCTCGGCGGGTTCGGCGATCGTCTCGGAGACACAGCTGCCGCCCTCCCACAGGGCGAAGCAGTGGGCGATCTCCCGCAGCGCGTCGGTCGGACCCGGTACCGAGGCGCGGTAGCGGATCTCGACCGCCTCAGCGCCCTCGGCCGTGAACTCCAGCCGTACGCCGATGGGCAGCGCCGCGCGCTCGCCGGCGTCCCACGGCAGCCTGGCCAGATCCGCCGGGTCGGCGCGCACCGCCCGCCCGTCGTCCAGCCATGCCACCCCGCGCAGAAAGGGGCTGGGATCGAGCCAGGTCACGCGAACCTCCGCGGGTCGGGGTGCTGTTCAGTTACCGCTGCTCAGTTACCTGCAGGAACATTGCGTTGTCCATGCCACGTCGCGTAGCTTGACTGCCCCTACCGGTGGGTAACCACCGGTAGTCAGTTGTCCTATTGCTCTGGGGAGACCATGCGTCGGCGACTGCGCCGCCCCACGATCCGTGGCCGGATCGTGACCCTGACGGTCATACCCGTCATCGCTCTGATGGTGCTGTGGACTTTCGCCATGGTGTCGGTGACCGGAGACCTACGGGCCCTGATCCGCGTGCAGGGTGTGTACGAGAGTTTCGGCACGCCGGTCGACACCGCCGTCGGCCAGATCCAGATCGAGCGCCGGATCTCCGCCGAGTATCTGGGAGCGGGACGGCAGGACAGCCCGTCCGCCGTCGCCGCGCTCACCCAGCAGCAGCGTTCGACCGACCGGGCCGTGCGCGCCATGCGGGAAGCGATCGCGAACCAGGAGCGGCGCGAGGATCTCTCCGCCCGGCAGCGGCAGTCCCTCGACGCGATGAACGGCGCCGTCGACGGGCTGGAGAAACTTCGCGAGCGGGTGCTGGCCCGGACGATCTCCTGGGACGGCGCGGTCGGCGCGTACACCGCCATGGTCGAGCCGACCTTCGACGTACAGTCCACGCTCACCGCCCTGCAGGCCGGTCAGCTGGCCCGCGAGGCGCAGGTCGTCGTCGAGCTGGTGCGCGTAAGGGAGTTCGTCTCACGGGAGGACGCGCTGGTCGCCGGGGCGCGCGCCGCGGGGAACCTCACCGACAGCCAGTACGACACGCTGACCGCCACCATCGAGGACCGGCGGGTCTTCCACCGTACGTATGTCCCCGACCTCCCGGACGACTCCCGGCGGCTGTTCACCGGCTTCGAGCGGAGCGAGGAGTACCGGGCGCTGACCGCCGGGGAGGACGCGCTGCTGCGGGCGGGCGCGGCGGACGCGGGCGAAGCCATGGCGGCCGAGTCCTGGCGGACCACGACGGACCGCGCGGTCAAGCGGTACATGCTGCTGTGCACCGATGCGGCGCTCAACACCGCCGACCGCGGCCGCGCCTTCGCCTACCGCGAGATGATCAAGGCCGCGGTCGTCGGCGTGCTCGGGCTGATCGCGGTCGGCCTGTCGATCTGGTTCTCGGTGGCCAGTGGCCGGCGCATCTCGCGCCGTCTGGAGGAACTGCGCGACGCCGCGGATGTGCTGGCCACCCGTCAGCTGCCCGAGGTGATGGAACGGCTCGGCGCGGGCGAGGAGGTCGACGCGGCCGCGGCGGCCCCGCCGCTCGACTTCGGCGACGAGGCCAGAGGGATCGACGAGATCGGCCAGGTCGGCCGGGCGCTCAACACCGCCCGCCTGGCGGCCGTCGAGGCCGCCGTCAAACAGGCGACCCTGCGCCGGGGCGTCTTCGCCGTCCTGCTCAACATCGCCCGGCGCAACCAGGCGCTGGTCCACCGTCAGTCGAAGCTGGTCGACACCCTGGAACGGCGTACGAGCGATCCGGACACGCTGGAGGACCTGTTCCGGATCGACCATCTGACGACCCGGATGAGGCGTCACGCGGAAGGGCTCATCATCCTCTCCGGTGCCACGCCCGGCCGCCGTTGGCGCAAGCCGGTGCCCGTGGCCGACATCGTGTCCGCGGCGGTCGGCGAGATCGAGGACTACACCCGGGTCGTGGTGCCGCCGATGCCCGCGGTGGGAATCAGCGCGGAGGCGGTGGCCGACGTGGTGCACCTGGTCGCCGAACTGGTCGAGAACGCGGCCGTGTTCTCCCCGCCGCACACCCAGGTCACCATGCGAACGGGGCATGCCCGCAACGGTTTTGTGCTGGAGATCGACGACCGCGGGCTCGGCATGGACGCGGACGAACTGGCTCTGGCTCACCGGACGCTGGCGCACCCGCGGGACTTCGACCCGGCGCAGGACGAGCGCCTCGGCCTGTATGTCGTCGGCCGGCTCGCCGAGCGGCACGGCATCGGGGTGACTCTCACCAGGTCGCCGTACGGCGGCACCACGGCTGTGGTGCTCGTGCCGCACACGATCCTCGCCCCAGTCGAGCCGGCCGACCGGCGGAGCGGTACGGAAGCGGGGGAGAAGCGCGCGCCGGTGCGGGCGCTGCCTTGGCGCCGGGTGCTGGAGTCCGTCCCTGCGGTGCACGACCGCGCCCCGGAGGACCCCGCCGCCGCACCCGCCGAGGCAGGCCCGCCGCCCACGGAGGCCGAGCTGTCGGCCGAGGACGCGCCTCCGGCCCAGGCCGAGCCTCCCGCCGAGGACACGCCTCCGGCCTACGGGCTGCCCACTCGCGTACGCCAGGCCTCACTCGCCGCCCCCCTCCGCGAGGCGCGCCCCACCACGGCCGAGGGCCCCGAGCGCGACGTCTCCCCGGAAGAGATGCGCTCGATCTTCGGAGCTTTCCAGCGAGGCCTCGACCGCGGCCGCAAGGGCGATACCGTCGGCCCTGCGTCCCCGAGCGCCGCGCCGCGCCCCCGCACCACAGATGAGCCGCGCCCCCGCACCACAGATGAAGGGACGGACGACGATGGCTGACGAAAACACCGGCGACCAGAGCGCCGGCGATCAGGGCGTCGGCGATCAGTCGGGCCTCGGCTGGCTGCTGGACGATCTGCTGGCCAGGACCGACCACGTCCGCCAGGCGGTGCTGCTGACGGCCGACGGCCTGGTCAGCAGCGCGTCCCGGGGCATGGTCAGGGGAGACATCGAGCATCTCTCCGCGGTCTGCGCGGGCTTCCACAGCCTCGCCAAGGAAGCGGGCGACCGCTTCGAGGCCGGGAAGGTACGCCAGACCATGGTCATGCTCGACAACGCGTTCCTCTTCATCACCCCGGCCGGCGACGGCAGCAGGCTCGCGGTGCTCTCCGACATCGAGACCGACGTCGGACAGCTGGCCCATGAAATGGCGCTGCTGGTCAGGCGAGTTGGCCGGCACATGGCCGTCCCCACCCGCTCGGCCGCCGAGGCCACCGACGCCTAGCCCGTGAGCGACCACTGGTACGAGGACGAGACCGGTCCCCTGGTACGGCCGTACACCGTCACCCGGGGCCGGACCCGTCCCGCCTCCGAGCACACCATCGACCTGATGTCGCAGGTCACGGCCATCGACCCGGTGGGTCCCGAGCCGCGGCTCGACCATGCCCGCAGCTCACTGCTCGACCTGGTACGCCGCGAGCCGCGCCCGGTCGCCGAGATCGCCGCCGACGCGGACCTGCCGCTGACCGTCGTACGCGTCCTGCTCGTCGATCTGGTCGAAGCCGGACTCGTCCGCGTCTCCCAACCGGTCACCCACGAGGGCATGAACGACCCCGAGCTGCTGCGCGAAATCGTGGAGCGCCTGCGGGAGCTGTGACGTTGTCGTTCACTCGAGCGCAATGTTTCCCCGTGATGCCCGTCATCGCGCAATGAACGTCCGCTGATGCGCAACAACGCTGCATTACGGGCGTGAGCTGCGGACTCGTAGGCTCGGGCCCCGTACCAGGAGTGGCGTTGATCGCCTGCTCGGCGGTCCCTTTCCCTCATGCGCGGGCTCATCCGTCATGCCCGGGCCGCCGCCGATCACACGTCGCCGACCCGCAGCCACGAAGGAGCCCCGCAGTGCTGGACCACGGCGAAGCCCCACCCACGACCGATCCCTCGCGCGCCGGGAACCTCGGTTTCGGCACCCGGCTGATGCGGCGCAAACCCGTCGAGCGCCTGGTCGCCGAGGGCGGCCAGGGCGAGGGCGGCACGCTCCGCCGCTCGCTGTCCATGTGGCAGCTGACCATGATCAGCATCGGTGCCACGCTCGGCACCGGCATCTTCGTGGTGCTCGGTGAGGCCACTCCGCTGGCCGGCCCGGCCGTCGCGATCTCGTTCGTCATCGCCGGTCTGACCGCGCTGTTCTCGGCACTCTCCTACGCCGAGCTGGCCGGCTCCATCCCGGTCTCCGGCTCTTCGTACTCGTACTCGTACGCCACCATGGGCGAGATCGTCGCCTGGGTCTGCGGCTGGTGTCTGATCCTGGAGTACGGCGTCTCGGTCGCGGCCGTGGCCGTCGGCTGGGGCGAATACCTCAACGAACTGCTCGACGGCACGCTCGGCATCACCATCCCCGAGTCGGTGTCCGCGCCGCTCGGCGAGGGCGGCCTCATCAACCTCCCGGCCCTGGTCGTCATTCTGCTCGCCATGGTGTTCCTGATGCGCGGCGCCAAGGAGAGCGCCCGGGTCAACACGATCATGGTGGTCGTCAAGATCGTCACCCTGGTGATCTTCTGCGCGATCGGCTTCATGGGCATCAAGGCCGGCAACTACACCCCGCTCGCCCCGCTCGGCGTGACCGGCATCAGCGCCGCCGCGGCCACCCTGTTCTTCTCGTACATCGGCTTCGACGCCGCCTCCACGGCCGGCGAGGAGGCCACGAACCCCAAGCGTGACCTGCCGCGCGCGATCATGCTCTCGCTGCTCATCGTCACCGTGCTGTACTGCCTCGTCGCCCTGGTCGCCGTCGGCGCCATGCCGTGGCAGGACTTCGAGGGCACCGAGGCCGCTCTGGCGCAGATCATGAAGGACGTCACCGGCCACAGCTTCTGGGGCGTCGTCCTCGCCGCCGGTGCGGTCGTCGCCATCGCCAGCGTCGTCTTCGCCGTCCTCTACGGTCAGACCCGCATCCTGTTCGCCATGGCCCGCGACGGGCTGGTCCCCAAGGTCTTCGCCAAGGTCGACGCCCGCACCGGGAGCCCGCGCGCCAACACCCTGATCGTCTCGCTCTTCTGCGGTGTGCTCGCCGCGACCGTCCCGCTCGGCGAGCTGGCCAATGCCACCAGCATCGGCACGCTCTTCGCGTTCGCGCTGGTCAATGTGGCCGTCGTGATCCTGCGCTACACCCGGCCCGACATGTCGCGCACCTTCCGTGTGGCGCTGTTCCCGGTGACCCCGATCCTGGGCCTCCTGTTCTGCCTCTACATGATGTTCAGCCTTCCGGGCTCCACCTGGGCGGTTTTCGGAGCCTGGATGATCGCAGGCCTCGTGTTCTACTTCGGATACGGCATGCGCCGCTCCCGACTGGCCACGGCAGAGAAGTGATCCGCCCGCTGTGCGACTGAACGATCTCGACGAACGCATCGTCCACGCCCTCGCCGAGGATGCCCGCCGCTCCTACGCGGACATCGGCGCCGAGGTGGGCCTCTCTGCCCCCGCCGTCAAGCGGCGGGTCGACCGGCTGCGCGCCGAAGGTGCCATCACCGGCTTCACCGTACGGGTGGACCCGGCGGCGCTCGGCTGGGAGACCGAGGGTTTCGTCGAGATCTACTGTCGCCACAACACCTCGCCGAACGACATCCGCCGAGGCCTGGAGCGCTACCCGGAGGTCGTGTCCGCCTCCACCGTCACCGGTGAGGCGGACGCGATCGTCCAGGTCTTCGCCTCCGACATGCGCCACTTCGAGCGTGTGCTGGAGCGGATCGCGGGCGAGCCGTTCGTGGAGCGCACCAAGTCGGTGCTGGTGCTCTCCCCGCTTCTGCGGCGGTTCTCTTCGGGCGCGCCCGGCTGAGCCGCAGAACCGGGAGGGTCAGGCCCGCGCAATGAATCACCGCCGCGGCCGCCGATTGCGCAATGGATCGACCATCCACGCGCAACGCTCTCGCCTTGTCCGGTGGATGGCCGGACCGTACCGTTTTAGATGTCTTCCTCACCCCTGCACACAGCCTGAGGTCAGCCATGCCGCCGCTGCGCACCGCCCTGCTCCAGAGTTCCGGCCGACCGGGCTCGGTCGCCGAGAATCTCAAGGTGCTGGACGAGGCCGCGGGCCGCGCCGCTGCCGCCGGCGCCGGGCTGCTGGTCTGCCCCGAGATGTTCCTGACCGGGTACGCGATCGGGGACGACGTGCCGCTGCTGGCCGAGCCCGCCGACGGCGCCGGTGCGCGGTCCGTCTCGGAGATCGCCGCACGGCACGGCATCGCCGTCGTCTACGGATACCCGGAGCGCGAGGACGAGCGAAGCGAGATGGGGGTCTCTTCGGCCGAAGTCCCCCAGCTACCGCTGGGAGGTGCCCCCAGGGGGAGGATCTTCAACTCCGCGCAGCTGATCGGCCCCGACGGCGAGCGCCTCGCGAACTACCGCAAGACCCATCTCTTCGGCTGCTTCGAGCAGCAGTGGTTCACCCCGGGCGAGGAACCCGTCGTCCAGGTGGAGCTCGGCGGGATCCGGATCGGCATGCTGATCTGCTACGACGTGGAGTTCCCGGAGAACGTCCGGGCGCACGCGCTCGCCGGCACCGATCTGCTGGTGGTGCCCACCGCCCAGATGCACCCCTTCCAGTTCGTCGCCGAGTCCCTCGTCCCGGTGCGGGCCTTCGAGAGCCAGATGTACATCGCGTACGTGAACAGGACGGGACCGGAGGGCGAGTTCGAGTTCATCGGACTCAGCTGCCTCGCGGGCCCCGACGGAGCGGCCCGCGCCCGCGCCGGACGCGGTGAGGAACTGGTCGTCGGCGAGGTGGACCCAGCCTTCCTGAGCGCCTCGCGCGCGGCCAGTCCGTATCTGCGCGATCGCCGCCCCGGCTTGTACGCCTCCCTGGTCTGACCTCGTCGCCGCCCCGCTCAACGCTTACCTTTCCGTGCAAGGAGTCCGCCCCTCATGACGTCCACGGTGCCCACCGCTGTCCAGCACACCGAAGCGCAGCCGCCGATCACCATGTTCGGTCCGGACTTTCCGTACGCGTACGACGATTTCCTCGCCCACCCGGCCGGCCTCGGCCAGATACCGGCGACCGAGCACGGCGCCGAGGTCGCGGTGATCGGCGGTGGGCTCTCCGGCCTGGTCGCCGCGTACGAGCTGATGAAGATGGGCCTCAAGCCGGTCGTCTACGAGGCGGACCGGATCGGTGGCCGGCTGCGCACCGTCGGCTTCGAGGGCTGCGATCCCGAGCTGTCCGCCGAGATGGGCGCGATGCGCTTCCCGCCCTCCTCCACCGCGCTGCAGCACTACATCGACCTGGTGGGCCTGACGACGGAGCCCTTCCCCAACCCCCTCGCCCCCGGCACCCCGTCGACCGTCGTCGACCTCAAGGGCGAGTCGCACTACGCCGAGACCATCGACGATCTGCCGCAGGTCTACCGCGATGTGATGGACGCCTGGAACGCCTGTCTGGAGGAGGGCGCCGACTTCTCCGACATGAACCGCGCCATGCGCGAGCGCGATGTTCCGCGCATCCGCGAGATCTGGGCGAAGCTGGTGGAGAAGCTCGACAACCAGACCTTCTACGGCTTCCTCTGCGAGTCCGAGGCCTTCAAGTCCTTCCGGCACCGCGAGATCTTCGGTCAGGTCGGCTTCGGCACGGGTGGCTGGGATACCGACTTCCCCAACTCCATCCTGGAGATCCTGCGCGTCGTCTACTCCGAGGCCGACGACCACCACCGTGGCATCGTCGAAGGCAGCCAGCAGCTGCCGCTGCGGCTCTGGGAGCGCGAGCCCGAGAAGATCGTGCACTGGGCGCAGGGCACGTCCCTGAAGTCCCTCCACGACGGCGACCCGCGCCCGGCCGTGACCCGGCTGCGCCGCACCGCGGGCAACCGGATCACCGTGACCGACGCCTCCGGCGACATCCGCACGTACCAGGCCGCCATCTTCACCGCGCAGTCCTGGATGCTGCTGTCCAAGATCGCCTGCGACGACTCGCTCTTCCCCATCGACCACTGGACGGCGATGGAGCGGACCCACTACATGGAGTCGTCCAAGCTCTTCGTTCCGGTCGACCGGCCCTTCTGGCTGGACAAGGCCGTTGACGACAGGGGGAATCCGACCGGCCGCGACGTCATGTCGATGACGCTCACCGACCGGATGACCCGCGGCACGTATCTGCTGGACAGCGGGCCTGACAAGCCCGCCGTCATCTGCCTCTCGTACACCTGGTGCGACGACAGCCTCAAGTGGCTGCCGCTGTCCGCGAACGAGCGGATGGAGGTCATGCTCAAGTCGCTCGGCGAGATCTACCCGAAGGTCGACATCCGCAGCCACATCATCGGCAACCCGGTGACCGTTTCCTGGGAGAACGAGCCGTACTTCATGGGCGCGTTCAAGGCGAACCTGCCCGGCCACTACCGCTACCAGCGGCGGCTGTTCACCCACTTCATGCAGGACCGGCTGCCCGAGGACAAGCGCGGCGTCTTCCTGGCCGGCGACGACATCTCTTGGACGGCGGGCTGGGCCGAGGGCGCCGTACAGACCGCGCTGAACGCGGTGTGGGGTGTGATGACCCACTTCGGCGGTACGACCGACGCGAGCAACCCGGGTCCGGGCGACCTCTACGACGAGATCGCTCCGGTCGAGCTGCCGGAGGACTGAGTCCGGGACTGAGCTTCCGTCCGGGGCCGGCCGCGATCCGGCCGGCCCCGGACGGTTATCAAACGATCAGGCGCCTCAGGGCCAGGGAGTGAGCAAACAGCGCCCGACGAGTCCGACTCCGGTGTCCAGCCGCTCGGTGAACTCCTCGGCCAGGCCCGGGAGTTCGCGTACGCCCCACAGCAGCCGCGCCGCCGACCAGGCGCCGTCGCGGGCCCGGTCCAGGCTCCAGGAGCCGAGCAGATGCGTGAGCGGATCGGCGATCTCCAGCAGATCGGGGCCCGGCATCAGATCCTCGCGGATGCGCTCCTCCAGCAGGGTGAGAATGTCGCCCACGCGGTCGAACTCGCCCTCCAGATCGGCCGGTTCGCAGCCGAGGGCATGACAGGTGTCCACCACCGCGAGGGCCAGATCGTGCCCGATGTGCGCATTGATGCCGGCGAGGGCGAACTGCAGCGGTCGTACACCGGGATGGCGCCGGTACTGGAACAGCGGCCGCCAGCAGGCCGGCGGGCGATGGCCCGCGGCCGCCGCGTCCACGGCCGTCAGATAGCGCCGCGCGAAAAGGACGTCCAGCGTCACGGCGGCGCGCCGGTCGGGGAACTCACCGCCGTCGATGCACCGGTCGATCTCCTCCGTCACGGCCAGATAGACGCGGTTGAAGACGGCCACCCCGTCCGTGGCCGGCCAGCTGGAGCGGAAGGAGTGCATCCGCTCCACCACGGTGTCGAGCGGGACCTGTTCCGTGTGCGCCATGGTGGCAGCGTCCCAGCCATGGGCTCGGCGACGTGGTGCCGGGCCGGGGCTTCCCCAGAACGGGGGACCTGCGAATGGGTGTCGGCCCCGGCGCCGTACGCCGAGGTCCCCGAGTCCAGCTGGCGCGCAGTCCCATCCGTGAATCGTGCGCGGGGCATTGTCACCCGTACCGGGTAGCCCTACGCTCGCACGGTCCCGTTCATGAATAACGTTCACATATCTGATGGGAGCGCTTGATGACCGGAAGTCCCCGACGGCGCCTGGGAGTTGTACTCACCGCCGTGGCCGCCTGTGTCACCGTCCTCGTACCGATCGCGTCGTCCCAGGCAGCGGCGTCCAGCTCGCCCCGGGCGCCCAAGACCGTGGTGATGGACGGAAAGCGGCTCCTCCAGGCCAAGGCGCGGCTCGGCCACGGCGATCCGGCGCTGCGCAGGGCGGCCAAGGACCTGGTCGTCCGCGCGGACGGCTGGCTGGGGAAGGGGCCCTGGACGGTCGTGGACAAGCCCAAGCCCGCGCCGAGCGGCGACCCCCACGACTATCTGAGCCAGGCGCCCTACTGGTGGCCCTCGCAGCCCAAGACGCCCGAGAATCCCTGGGGTTGCCCGTACGTCCAGCGCGACGGCGAGCGCAATCCCGAGGTCGACACCGGTACCGACCGGCCTGACATCGGCAAGGTCGTGGGCTCGGCCACCACGCTGAGCCTGGCGTGGTACTACACGGGCAAGAAGCAGTACGCCGAGCACGCCTCGAAGGTCCTGCGCACCTGGTTCGTGGACCCCGCGACCCGGATGAACCCCCAGCTGAACCACGGGCAGTTCATCCCCTGCAAGTACGACGGCCGGGCCATCGGCATCATCGACTTCTCGCAGCAATACACCAGCGTCCTGGACGCCATCGCGATCCTGGACACGGGGGCACCCGGCTGGTCCAGGAGCGACCGGGCCGGTATGCGGGCCTGGAACGTGTCCTTCCTGGACTGGCTGGTGAACTCGCCCTTCGGCAAGCAGGAAGCGGCGGCCAAGAACAACCACGGCACCTTCCACGACATGCAGGTCGCCGCGCTCGCGCTCGCCACCGGCGACAAGGAGCTGGCGCGCAAGGTCGTCCGCGACGCCCGCGGGCTGCGGATCGACCCGCAGATAGCGGCCGACGGCAGCCAGCCCCAGGAGCTCGCCCGGACCCGCAGCTGGCACTACTCCACCTTCGACCTGGTCGCGTACACCCGGCTCGCCGACATCGGCAGGCATGTCGGCGTCAACCTGTGGTCGTACGAAGGCCCGGACGGCCAGAGCTTGTTCAAGGCGGTCGACTATCTGCTGCCCGCCGCGACCGGGGCCGCCCGCTGGCCGCACCCCGAGCTCGAGTTCTACCGGTACGCGGCGAGCGATGTCGTGCACGCGGCCGCGGACGCCGGGGACCGCAGGGCCAAGGCGGCGGTGCCGCGGCTGGAGACGCCGCCGGGCGGAGACCTGTGGGCGCTGCGGCCCGCGGCGGAACAGCTGGACTCGATCGCGGGCTGATCCGGGGCCTGTCGCCTACCTCGCACCTTCCCGCAACGGGGGTCCGGGGCGAAGCCCCGAAAACAAGCCTCGCCGGCGATTGAGGCGCGGGGGCCGGGGCGGAGCCCCGGTTTCGGGAAGGGGCGGGTGGGGGACCTCAGGCCCGCCGCTCCGGCACGGCCGAACTCGGCGTACCCGACTTCGCGCTCTCCCGCCCCGCCGACCGCAGCACCCCCGCCCCAAGAACCAGGCCGAACGCAAGCGCCGTCACCAGGCCGAAGGAGACCACCAGGCTCGTCGCGTCGGCGACCGCGCCGATCGCCGAGGGGGCGATCAGTCCCGAGGTGTACGTGATGGTCGCGACGCCCGCGATCGCCTGGCTGGGGTTGGGGCCGCTGCGCCCCGCCGCCGCGAAGGCCAGCGGTACGACGACGGCGACACCGAGCCCGATGAAGGCGAATCCGGCCATCGCCACGGCCGGATGCGGCGCCACGACCACAAGGAGACCGCCCGCGGTGGCCAGCACACCGCCCACACGCACCGTCCGCACCGCTCCGAAGCGGTCCACGATCCGGTCGCCCGCGAACCGCGCCACCGCCATCGTCAGCGCGAAAGCCGTGGTCGACGCCGCCGCGAGACCGGCCGACGTGTCCATCACGTCCCGCAGATACACCGCCGACCAGTCCAGACTCGCGCCCTCCGCGAACACCGCGCAGAAGCCGATCGCCCCGATGACCAGCGCCGACCTGGGCGGCAGCGCGAACCTCGGCGGCGGCTCCTCGTCGGGCGCGCTGCGCAGATCCAGTACGCCCTGGCACGCGACCAGCCCGAGCGCGGTCAGCGTCCCGGCCGCGAGCGCGTGGTGCAGCCGTGCGTCGCTGCCAAGATGCGCGGCGAGCGTGCCGCCCGCCGAGCCGATCAGTGCGCCGGCGCTCCACATGCCGTGCAGCCCGGACATGATCGAGCGGTTCATGCGGTTCTCGATCTCGACGCCCAGGGCGTTCATCGCCACGTCCGACATCCCCGCCGATGCCCCGAACATGAAGAGCGCCGCGCACAGCGTGAGGAGATTCGGGGCGAAGGACGGCAGGACCAGCGCGAGGGTCCACAGGGAGAGCAACCCGCGCAGGGCGTTTCGCGCGCCGAAGCGGTGGCTGACCGCTCCGGCCAGCGGCATCGCCACGGATGCGCCGAGCGCGGGGAAGGCGAGCGCCAGACCGAGCTGGCCGGCGCTGACGGCCGCATGGTCCTGAATCCAGGGGATACGGGTGGCGAAGCTGCCGGTGACCGCGCCGTGCACACAGAAGACCGCGGCGACGGCGTACCGCGCCCGCTTCAACTGTCCTTGCCCGAGGACCACTTCGTTCACCATGCCGATGCCCCTCCCGTCGACGTCGTGCGTAAACTATCAGGAACCCTGCCTGATAAATAGTGACGGAAGCGATCTGGAAGGATTCCGGCATGCCTGCATCCCCGAGCACCGCCCGGGCCATCAACGACCGGATCGCGCTTCAACTGCTTCAGCAGGAAGGCCCGTTGACAGCAGGGCAGCTGAAGACCATGACCGGACTCTCCCGTCCCACCGTCGCCGACCTGGTGGAGCGGCTGCAGGGGTCCGGCCTGATCCAGGTCGTCGGCGAGGCGGGCGCGCAGCGTCGCGGCCCCAATGCCCGGGTGTACGGGATCGTCGCCGACCGCGCGCACCTCGCCGCCCTCGACGTACGCACCCAGAGCGTCACCGTCGTCGTCGCCGATCTGCTCGGCGTCACCCTCGCCGAGGCCTCGCTTCCCATCGACGGCGACACCGGCACCGAACCCGCCGTCGAGCAGGCGGCCGCGCTGCTGGAGCGCACGGCCCGGGAGGCAGGCGCGGCCCGGCTGCACAGCGTCGGCATCGGCGCGCCCGGCCTGATCGACCCGGTCAGCGGCGAACTGCGCGACACCACCGGCCTGCCCGCCTGGCACCGCAGCCTCGTCGCCGCCCTCCAGGAACGGCTGCCGGCCCGGGTCATCGTCGAGAACGAGACCAATCTGGCGGCCGTCGCGGAGAAGCGCCTCGGTGCGGCCGCCGACCGCGACACGTTCGTCTTCCTGTGGCTCGGTCACGGCGTGGGTGCCGCCCTCTTCCTGGACGGCAGGCTCCGCCGGGGCGCCTCGGGCGGCGCGGGAGAGATCGGGTTCCTGCCGGTGCCCGGCACGAAGGGAATTCCGTCCGCGGTCGACTGCGAGGGCGGCTTCCACTCGCTGGCCGGGTCCGCCGCGGTCTGTGCGCTCGCTGCCCGGCACGGCATCGAGGCTGACCGGCCCGAGGACCCCGCTGCCGCGGCGCTCGTACGCAAGGCCGTGGCATCCGGGCACGGCGGCTTCCTCGACGACCTCGCCCACCGGCTCTCCCTCGGCGTGGCCGCGGTCGCCGCCGTACTCGACCCGGGCTGTGTGGTCCTCGGCGGCGAGGTCGGCCACGCGGGCGGCGCGGAGTTGGCCGCCAGAGTCGAGTCCCGGCTGGCCGCGCTGTCCCCGCTGCGTACGGAGGTACGCGCCGGAAAGCTGGGCGGCGCCGCGGTCCTGAGCGGCGCCCTGATCACCGCGCGCGAGGCGGCGCAGGACGACCTCTTCGCCCGCTGAAGGGAGCCGAACGCCGGACGCGGAAGGCTCAACGCCTCCCCGGTCAGCCCAGCCGCTGCGCCAGGAAGTCCTCAAAGGTGACCTTCCCAGCGGCCTGTTCGGGCGTCAGCTGGGCACCGCTGCGATAGCCCGCGTACGCCTTCCCGGCCAGCCGCACCGGCACGATCGGGCGACGCCGCCCGGTGGCGTGCAGACAAGCGCGTGCCAGATCCGCCGGCGGGCGGATCTGGGGGCCGCCCATGTCGTCCACCCGTCCCGCGGGCGCCCCGACGGCCAACTCGGCCAGCCGGTCGGCGACTTCACCCGAGTCGATCGGCTGCAGGCTCACCCCCGAGGGCAGCGGCAGCACCGGCAGCCGTGCCGCGCCCGCCAGCAGGCGCAGCACCAGGTCGTGGAGCGTGCCAGAGCGTGCGAAGCCCGACGGCGGCAAGGGCCGGTTTCCGCCGCCGGGCGGTCCACACCCCACGCTCCGCGGAGGTGTCGCAGAGACTAAAAGGACTAGACCAAAGCGTCAATAGGTCTGATCGAGAAAGCCTGCCCAGGCGCTTGTCGGCCAGGTTGTGACCAGGCTTGTGAGCCAGCCCACAGCCGTTCACTCGCATGGCTCACGAGCGGGCGTGGCACACTTGCCCTGTATCAGCAGCAGCGCACTCCGGGGTCGGTGTAATTCCGAACCGGCGGTTACAGTCCGCGACCCGTCCGCATCCAGCGGCCGGTTGACCAGGTGAAATTCCTGGACCGACGGTGAAAGTCCGGATGGGAGGCAGTGCGCGGCGGGCGGCCGTTTCCGGCATGCCGGCCGTAGTGGCTGATCGCCGTCCGTCGGCGATCGGTGTGCTCGGTCCCGGCGTCCTCGTGAATCGTTGTCCCGCTCTCTGTCGTCATCGACAGGCCCCGGAGTCCGTGCCCGAAAGGCAGGAGGACCCGGTGGCCACCGCAGCCGACCAAGACGCCATGCGCCGAGCCATCCGGCTCGCCGCCCGCGGACTCGGCTCCACCAGCCCCAACCCGGTTGTCGGGTGCGTCATCCTCGATGCCTCCGGACAGCCCGCCGGCGCCGGCTACCACCAGCGCGCCGGCGGTCCGCACGCCGAGATCCACGCCCTGCGCGACGCCGGTGACCGGGCCCTCGGCGGCACCGCGTACGTCACCCTCGAACCCTGCAACCACACGGGCCTCACCGGCCCCTGCGCCCAGGCGCTGATCGAGGCCGGAATCAGCCGGGTCGTGTACGCGGTCGGCGACCCGAACCCGCAGGCCACCGGCGGCGCCGACACGCTGCGCGCAGCCGGGGTCCAGGTCGAGCAGGGCCTGCTCGCCGACCAGGCCGAAGCGGGCAACATCGCCTGGCTCACCTCCGTACGCCTCGGCCGCCCCTACGTCCTGTGGAAGTACGCCGCCACCCTCGACGGCCGTATCGCCGCGTGGGACCGCACCAGCCGATGGATCACCTCGCCCGAGTCCCGCGCCGACGTCCACCGGCTGCGCGCCGAGGCCGACGCGGTGATCGTCGGCTCGGGCACGATGCGTGCCGACGACCCGCACCTCGCGGTACGCGGCATCGATGACGCCGTACAGCCGCTGCGGGTCGTCGTAGACACCGAAGGCACCGCTGTGCAGCCCGGCGCCCGCGTCCTCGACGACGCCGCGCCGACCCTCATCGCGGTCGCCGAGGACGCCGAGACCCAACTGCCCGATGTCGTACGGCTACCGAGGGCCGGCCGGGGCCTGTCCGTACCGGCCCTGCTGAACGCCCTGCACCAGCGCGGCATCCGCTCCGTACTCCTCGAAGGCGGCCCGACTCTCGCCGGAGCCTTCGTCGCCGCGGGCGCCGTCGACAAGGTCGTCGGTTATCTCGCCCCCGTACTCCTCGGCGCGGGCCCCGCCGCCCTCGCCGACGCCGGAATCTCCACGATCAGCGAAGCGTTGCGGCTCGACATGAGCGAGACCGTGCGCATCGGCTCCGATCTGCGTATCACCGCCGTCCCCGCCACAGCCCCGAAGGAGCGCTGAGTGTTCACCGGAATCGTCGAAGAGCTGGGTGAGGTCACCGCCGTCGAAAACCTCGGCGACGCCTCGCGCTTCCGACTGCGCGGCCCCCTCGTCACCGAAGGTGCGAAGCATGGCGACTCCATCGCCGTCAACGGCGTCTGCCTCACCGTCGTCGACTTCGGGGACGGCGAGTTCACCGCCGATGTGATGGCCGAGACGCTGAACCGCTCCAGCCTCGGGGCGCTCGAAGAACGCTCCCGCGTCAACCTGGAGCGGCCGATGGCCGTCGGGGACCGGCTCGGCGGGCACATCGTGCAGGGACATGTCGACAACGTCGGTACCGTCCTCGAGCGCAAGCCGTCGGAGAACTGGGAGATCGTGAAGATCTCCCTCCCCGCCGACCTCACCCGCTACGTCGTCGAGAAGGGCTCGATCACCGTCGACGGCGTCAGCCTCACCGTGGTCGACGCCGGCCCCGACTACTTCACCATCAGCCTCATCCCCACCACCCTCGCCCTGACCACGCTCGGCATCAAGCAGCCCGGCGACCCGGTCAACCTCGAGGTCGACGTCATCGCCAAGTACGTCGAGCGGCTGCTCGGCGCGGACGCCGGGGAGAGCGCGAAGTGAGCGCAGTCGACTGGCTGAACAGTGAGGCCTTCACGGCCTTCGACCAGCACATCAAATGGTCCGACATGATCGGCAACATCGTCGGCCTGATCGCCCTCGCGCTGGGCTGGCGGCGCTCGATATGGACCTGGCCCGCTCAGTTCGCCTCCGGCGTCATCCTCCTCGTCGCGTTCGCCTCCGCGCATCTGACCGGCAGCGCCGGCAAGCAGGTAGTGGTCATGGCCGTCGCGTCGTGGGGCTGGTGGCAGTGGACCCGCGGCCGGCAGCAGGCCCAGGACGGCTCGATCGCCGTCCGCTTCGCCACCTGGCGCGAGCGTGGCGTCCTCGCCGCCGGTGCGGCCGTCGGCACCCTGGCCGTCGGCGGGCTGTTCACCCTGTACCCGTCGCTGTCCTGGGACCCGTGGCCCGACGCGTACATCTTCGTCGGCACTCTGGTCGCCATGTACGCACAGGCGCGGGGCATGGTCGAGTTCTGGTTCGCGTGGCTGCTCGTCGACCTCGTCGGCGTACCGCTCAACTTCGCCAACGGCTTCGCCTTCTCCGGTTTTGTCTACGTCATCTACGGCGCGCTCGTCCTGTGGGGCATGCGCGACTGGTGGCTGCGCTCGCGAACGAGCGCCAAGCCCTCCCTGGAAGGAGCAGCGGCATGACTGCACTGCCCACCTGGTACTCCACCGACAACGTCGAGGACTTCTCCCTCGACCCGGTCGAGCAGGCCATCCGCGACATCGCCACGGGACGACCCGTCGTGGTCGTCGACGACGAGGACCGCGAGAACGAGGGCGACCTCGTCATCGCCGCCGAGAAGGCCACGCCCGAGATCATCGCCTTCATGATGAGCGAGTGCCGCGGCCTGATCTGCGCTCCGATGGAGGGCGAGGAGCTGGAGCGGCTCGACCTGCCGCAGATGGTCGAGCGCAACACCGAGTCGATGCGCACGGCCTTCACCGTCTCCGTCGACGCGGGGCCCGCGTTCGGCGTCACCACCGGCATCTCCGCGGCCGACCGTGCCACCACCCTCCAGCTCCTGGCGGGCGGCGAGGCAGTGGCCTCCGACTTCGTACGCCCCGGTCATGTCTTCCCGCTCCGCGCCAAGCCCGGCGGGGTGCTGGTGCGCAACGGCCACACCGAGGCCGCGGTGGACCTCGCCCGGCTCGCGGGCCTGCGCCCGGCCGGCGCCATCGTCGAGATCGCGGGCGAGGACGGGGTGATGCTGCGGCTGCCCGAGCTGATCCCGTTCGCCCGCAAGCACGGCCTGACGATCATCTCCATAGAGGACCTGATCGCATACCGCCGCACCTCCGAGCCGACCGTCAAGCGCGAGGCCGAGGTCAATCTGCCCACCGCCTTCGGGCAGTTCACCGCCTACGGCTACCGCTCCACCGTCGACGGCATCGAGCATGTCGCGCTCCTCCACGGCGAGATCGGCGACGGCGAGGACGTCCTCGTACGCGTCCACTCCGAGTGCCTGACCGGCGACATCTTCCACTCGCTGCGCTGTGACTGCGGCCCCCAGTTGCAGGCCTCCATGGAGCAAATCACCGAGGCCGGCCGTGGCGTGGTGGTCTATCTGCGCGGCCACGAGGGCCGCGGCATCGGCCTGCTGTCCAAGCTGCGCGCGTACGAACTTCAGGAGCGCGGCCGCGACACCCTCGACGCCAACCTGGAACTCGGCCTGCCCGCCGACGCCCGCGACTACGCGGCAGGCGCGCAGATCCTCGAGGACCTCGGCGTACGCAGCCTGCGGCTGATGACCAACAACCCCGAGAAGATCACCGCGCTCGTCCGGCACGGCCTCACGGTCCACGGCCGCGAGCCGATGCCCGTCCAGGCGGGCGAGCACAATCTCCGGTATCTGCGCACCAAGCGGGACCGGATGGGACACGACCTGCCCTGGCTCGACGCCACCGGCGTGTCGGCCTGCGGCAACCAGTAAGTCAGAAAGCGGCAAGGGAGAAACATGAGCGGCAAGGGTGCACCCGAACTGTCCGTACGGAACTGCGGCGACCTGCGGGTGGCGGTGATCGCGGCCCAGTGGCACGAGAAGGTCATGGACGGCCTCGTCGACGGTGCCCTGCGCGCACTGCACGAGCTGGGCATCGACGAGCCGACGCTGCTGCGTGTCCCCGGCAGCTTCGAGCTCCCGGTGGTCGCCAAGGTGCTCGCGGGCCGCGGTTACGACGCGATCGTCGCGCTCGGCGTCGTCATCCGCGGCGGCACCCCGCACTTCGAGTACGTGTGCCAGGGTGTCACCCAGGGCCTGACCCAGGTCTCCATCGACACCGGCGTCCCGGTCGGCTTCGGCGTGCTGACCTGCGACACCGAGGAGCAGGCACTGGACCGGGCCGGTCTGGAGGGCTCGAACGAGGACAAGGGGCACGAGGCGGTCACGGCGGCGCTCGCCACCGCGGCCATCCTGCGTTCAGTATCTGAACCCTGGCGCTGAGGAGAGGCCGCTTCCGCGTAGGCTGGGACCATCATGGCCAACAAAACCTTCGAAGAGCTCTTCGCCGAGCTGCAGCTCAAGGCGAAGAACGGCGACCCTGCCACCTCCCGCACCGCCGAGCTGGTGGACAAGGGAGTGCATGCCATCGGCAAGAAGGTCGTCGAGGAGGCCGCCGAGGTCTGGATGGCCGCCGAGTACGAGGGCAAGGAAGCCGCCGCCGAGGAGATCTCGCAGTTGCTGTACCACGTCCAGGTGATGATGGTCGCGCGCGGGATCTCCCTCGACGACGTCTACGCCCACCTCTGAGCACAGCCCCCACTACGTCCGTACGAACGAAGGAAGCCCGTCTCATGCTGCGCATCGCCGTCCCCAACAAGGGTTCACTGTCCGGACCTGCGTCGGCGATGCTCCATGAGGCCGGCTACCAGCAGCGCAAGGAGTCCAAGGAGCTCGTCCTCGTCGACCCCGAGAACGACGTCGAGTTCTTCTATCTGCGCCCGCGCGACATCGCGATCTACGTCAGCTCGGGCAGGCTCGACATCGGCATCACCGGCCGCGATCTGCTGCTGGACTCCGGCGCCAACGCCGAGGAGATCCTCCAGCTCGGCTTCGCCCGCTCCACCTTCCGCTACGCCACCAAGCCCGGCACGGCCAAGGGTGTCGACGGCTTCGGCGGAATGACGATCGCCACCTCCTACGAGGGCATCGTCGCCAAGCACCTCGCCGACAACGGCATCGACGCCTCCGTCGTGCACCTCGACGGCGCGGTCGAGACCGCGATCCAGCTCGGCGTCGCCGAGGTCATCGCCGACGTCGTGGAGACCGGCACCAGCCTGCGCAACGCCGGCCTGGAAGTCATCGGCGAGCCGATCCTCACCTCCGAGGCGGTCGTCATCCGGCGCACCGGCGAGCCCGCCGACGACCCGAAGGTGCAGCAGTTCCTGCGCCGCCTCCAGGGCGTCCTGGTCGCCCGCACCTACGTGATGATGGACTACGACTGCCGGGTCGAGCACCTGGAGCAGGCCGTCGCCCTCACCCCGGGCCTCGAGTCGCCGACCATCTCCCCGCTGCACCACGAGGGCTGGGTCGCCGTCCGCTCCATGGTCGCAGCCAAGGAGGCGCAGCGGATCATGGACGATCTGTACGACATCGGTGCGCGGGCGATCCTCACCACGGCCATCCACGCCTGCAGGCTCTGACGGATGCCCGCGACCATGCCCGCCGCCGCGCCCCAAGTCCCCGCTCTCCCCGTCACGTTCAGGCCGACCCGTACCCGGATCGTCCTGCTGACCGTGGGCGCGGCGATGTTCGCCGTGATCACCGGGGTCGCCCTGATGCTGGAGAAGCTGAGCGCGGGGGAGCGGAGCAGCTTCGTCTTCACCGCGCTGGTCTTTTTCGGCGTACTTGCCCTGCTGAGCCGGCCCAAGGTCGTCGCCGACGAGCACGGCGTCACTGTCGTCAACCTCACCCGAACCCGTCGGCTGGAGTGGGCGGAGATCCTGCGGGTGAATCTGCGCCCCGGCGACCCGTGGGTGTTCCTCGACCTCAGCGACGGCACCAGCCTGCCGGTGCTCGGCATCCAGCCCGGCATCGCCAAGGCACAGGCCATCAGTGACGCCCGCGCGCTGCGGGCGCTCGTGGAGAGCCGGGGCATCCGCGCGGACGAGGACTGAGCGGCCACACCCCTGCCGCGTCGGCCGCCCGCCGGCTGTGTCTTCCCGGGGGACACGCCCCGAGCCTCCCGGCTCAAAACGATTACTCTGGTGGCCGGTGGCGACAAGCTCGCCCTCCCCGCATCACCCGGCCGCCAGCGGCCCGCGGGGCACCTGCGACCCGAGGAGTGACTCCCTCCAGCAATGGACGGATCGTCCGGTAGTACCTGCGCCGCCCCCTCCCAGGAGGCGGCGGCATGATCATCCCCCTGTTGCTGCTTGCCGCAGCGTTCCTCCTGATCCTCGCCAACGGCTTCTTCGTGGCGGCCGAGTTCGGCCTCGTCACGGTGGAGCGGCCCGATGCCGAGCGCGCCGCCGCCGAGGGCGACCGCCGCGCCCGCCGTGTCGTCAAGGCACTGCGGGAGCTGTCCTTCCAGCTCTCCGGCACCCAGCTCGGCATCACCATCACCTCGCTCGTCGTCGGTATGCTCGCCGAACCCGCCCTGGCCCAGCTGCTCGACGGGCCGCTGACCGCGACCGGGCTGCCCGAAGGGGCCGTCTCCGGGGTCGCGGTGGTGATCGGGATGCTGTTCGCCTCCGCCGTCCAGATGGTGATCGGCGAGCTCGTTCCCAAGAACTGGGCGGTCTCCCGGCCGTTGCAGGTCGCGCGGTTCGTCGCAGGACCGCAGCATCTCTTCTCGACCGTCTTCCGCCCCGTCATCACCCTGCTCAACGCGGTCGCCAACCGCCTCGTACGGCTGTTCGGCGTCGAACCGGCCGAGGAGCTGGCATCCGCCCGCACCCCCGGCGAGCTGGTCTCGCTGGCCCGACACTCGGCACGGGCCGGCGCGCTGGAGCAGGACACCGCGGATCTGTTCGTACGGACCCTTTCGCTCGGCCACCTCACCGCGCAGCATGTGATGACCCCGCGGGTGAAGATGAGCGCTCTCCAGTCCGACGCCACCGCGGCGGACGTCCTCAACCTCACCCGCGCCACCGGCCTTTCGCGCTTCCCCGTCTACCGGGAGCGCATCGACGAGATCGTCGGGATGGTGCACCTCAAGGACGCCCTCGCTGTCCCGGTCGAGGAGCGGCTGCGCACCCGCGTCGACCGGGTCGCCGTACCGCCGCTGCTGGTGCCCGAGACACTCCCGGTGCAGCAGCTCCTGGAGCGGCTGCGCAGCGAGCAGCCCATCGCGGTGGTGGTCGACGAGTACGGCGGCACGGCCGGAGTCGTCACCCTGGAGGACATCATCGAGGAGCTCGTCGGCGAGGTCCGCGACGAGCACGACGCCGAGGCCGACGGGCGGCCCGAACTCGCCCCGGTGGCCGCTGAGGAAGGCAGCCCCGCCTGGGAGGCCGACGGCAGCTGCCGGGTCCTCACGCTGCGCCGGATAGGCCTCGATGTGCCCGACGGCCCGTACGAGACCGTGGCGGGTCTCGTCGCCGATCTTCTGGGGCGCATCCCCGCCCCCGGTGACCGGGCCGAACTGCCCGGCTGGCGGCTCTCGGTGCGGCAGGTGGACCGCTACCGCGCCGAACGGGTGCGCCTGGTGCGTACCGCCGATGTGCCGGCCGTGACGGAGGCCGCCCGATGAGCGTCCTCCAACTGCTGTTCGCGCTGCTCCTGGTGCTGGCGAACGGATTCTTCGTCGGCGCCGAGTTCGCCCTCGTCTCCGTACGCCGCAGCCAGATCGAACCGCTTGCCGCAGCAGGTTCCTCGCGGGCCCGGCAGGTGCTGCACGGCCTGGAGAACCTGCCCCAGATGATGGCGGCCGCACAGTTCGGCATCACCATCTGCTCGCTGACACTCGGCGCGGTGGCCGAGCCGACGGTCGCGCAACTGGTGGAACCGGTCTTCCACGCGGCCCATGTGCCCGAGGGCCTGATCCATCCGCTGGGCTATGTCATAGCCCTGGCTGTGGTCGTCTTCCTGCACCTCGTCATCGGCGAGATGGTCCCGAAGAACCTCGCCATGGCCGCCCCCGAGAAGACCTCGCTCTGGCTGAGCCCGGGCCTGGTGGGCTTCGCCCGGCTGTGCCGCCCGGTCACGGTCGGACTCGGCGCCTGTGCCCGGCTGGTGCTGCGGGCCTTCCGCGTCGAGCCGAAGGACGAGGTGGAGGCGGTCTTCACAAGCGAGCAGCTGAACCGTCTCGTCGAGGACTCGGGCCAGGCGGGTCTCCTTCAGCCGGCCGAACAGGAGCGGCTCGAGGACGCGCTGGAGCTGGGCAGCCGCCCGGTGACCGATGTGCTGATCGCCCGCTCCACACTCGTGACGGTCCCGCCCTCGGTCACCCCGCGCCAGATCGAGGAGCTGACGGTACGCACTGGCTACTCCCGCTTTCCGGTCTGCGCGGAGGGCACGGGCCCCTATATGGGCTACCTCCACGTCAAGGACGTACTCGATCTGGAGGACCGTGAACGGGCCGTGCCCCAGCACATCTGGCGTCCCATGGCGACCCTGCGGGCCGAACTCCCCCTGGACGACGCTCTCACCGTGATGCGCCGCGCGGCCACCCACCTCGCCCAGGTCGCCGACGCGTCCGGCCGGGTGCTGGGACTGGTCGCACTGGAGGACGTCCTGGAAATGCTGGTCGGCGAGGTCCGTGACCCGTCCCACCGGGTGACGGTGCCCCGGGTGCCCCAGGCGGCCCAGCCGGCACTGGACACCGCGCTGACCGGCTGAGCCTCGGCGCCAGGTTCAGACCTGCGGAGGATCCTGCGGGCCGCGGTCGACAGGACCGCGGCCCGACAGGACCTCGCCGTACGCCTGCATCAGATCGGGCAGCCGCAGTGTGGAGAGGTCCTCGCGGGTGGGCGTGCCCGGGTATCCGGACAGCCGCAGATCCCGGTAGGCGCAGCTCTTCTCGTACAGGGTGCGCAGAAAACGGCCGTTGCCGAGCTCGTCGATCCAACCCTGGTCGACCACGTGCCCGCTGATCGAGCGCAGCTCATCGCGGACCTCGTCGTCCCACACATCGCCGTTCTCGGCGGCCAGCACTTCGCCGATCGCGGTCAGTTCGAGAGGGCGGTACGAGGGGAAGTCGACCCGTGTGGTGAAGCGGGAGGAGAGCCCTGGGTTGGAGGCGAGCAGCCGGTCCATGCCCTCCGGGTAGCCGGCCAGGATGACCACCAGGTGGTGGCGGTTGTCCTCGGCGCGCTTGAGGAGGACCTGGAGGGCCTCGTCGCCGTACGCGTCGCCCTTGGAGTAGCCGGTGTTGGAGAGGCTGTACGCCTCGTCCACGAACAGCACACCGCCGAGCGCCGAGTCGATCAGCTCATTGGCCTTCACCGCCGTCTGGCCCAGGAACTCTCCCACCAGGTCGGAGCGTTGGGCCTCCACCAGATGGTCGCCGCCGAGCAGCCCGAGCGCGTAGAAGACCCGGCCGAGAATGCGGGCGACGGTGGTCTTGCCCGTGCCGGACGGGCCCGAGAAGACAAAGTGCCGTTTCGGCGGCTGGACCGGGAGGCCCTGGCCGGCGCGCAGCCTGGCCATCTTCAGCTGCGCCGACAAGGCCTTGACCTGCCGCTTGACCGGCTCCAGTCCGACCATCCGCTCCAGCTCGGCGAGTGCCTCGCCGAGCAGCACCGGATCGGTGGGGCCTGCCGGAAACGCCGGGGGCGCCGGCTGGGCCGGCACCACCGCCCTGTGCCGTGCGCCCCCGGGCGGGACGCTCGGCACGGAGCCGGGGAGCTGGGTCTGCGGATCGGCGGCCATCCGTGCCTCGGCCGCGACCGGCCCCTCGCCGTCGGCCTGCCCGTCCACCGCGTCCTGGCCGAAGCCCGCAAGCGACACGGCCGCGTACCCGGACGACTCGTCGTACCCGTCGATGCCGTCGTACTCCGCGATCGCCGCGAGTCGCGCGGAGGTGTCCATGAAGGCCGGGTCGATCCTGTGCACCGCCCGGTACAGCGGCAGGGCGGCGGCGCTGCGGCCGGTGCCTTCGTGCGCACGCGCCAGCCAGTAGCGCAGCTCCTTGCGCTGCGGCTGCTCGCTGCGACAGCGCATCAGGGCGGCGGAGAGCAGCGGCTCGGCCTGCCCGTACATCTCCAGGCGTACGCGTGCCATGCCGCCGAACAGCCCGGCCTCGATGCCCAGTAACGGATCGTTGATCAGCGGCTCGGTGTGGCGTACGAGCTGTTCCCAGTCCTTGACCAGATACGCGCGGCAGGCGTGCAGAAAGCGCACCTGCGGGTCCGCGTCGACCGGCGGCAGCCCGGCGAGTGCCTGGTCCAGCTCCGGCACATGGCGGCCGTCGAGCCAGTGGGAGGCGTGCGCGAGCAGCAGATCGCGCGGGCTCTCCAGCACCGGCTGGACCCACCAGCCCAGCCAGTACCAGGAGTTGAGGGTGCGGCGGTGGCGGGCGCGCTGGTCGCCGAAGCGTTCGCGGGTGCTGTACATGCGCAGCAGCGCGGTCGTGGTGTCGACGCGCAGGGCATGGAGCCCGAGCCAGCCGTCGGCCATCCCGGGATCGAGCCGCACGGCGGTTCGGAACTCCTCCTCCGCCTGCGGATACGCACCCATCGTGCAGGCGTCCACGCCGCGCACCCAGGCGAGGTCGGCCGGGGCCGGTACGCCCTGCGTGCCGATGTCCATCAGGTCCCCCACAAAAGTGCACCTGTCGTGTGTCTCCCGGGGGGCACGGCGCCCGACAGCGGCTTCGCCGCGGGCCAGACCTCCGGTGCCGGGCGGACGCCCGGCGGGCAACGCACTGAACCACCTTGCCGTGGACGGGAATTGACCCCACCGAGGTGCATCGTACCTGCGCAAAGGGGTTGCGACGAAGGGCGCGGCAAGCTGTCCGGTGGCCGTGACCCTGGGTAAGCGGGGGCGGGGTGCCGCGCCGGTGATGCGGGGGAGAGGGCAGAACGAAGCCCCCGATCACGGGGGAACAACCGGGGGCTTCGCGTCTGCGGCGGCTCCGGAAAGCCGCACATTGAGAACGTAAGACCTGTACGCCTCCTCGGTCAAGAAGAGTTGAGGCACTCTTGAGGCGGAATTCCGACTGCTCAGTATGTCGGGGGAAAGCAGTCACCCTGTGTGATGACTTGATTCGGACGCGCTGTCGCAGCAGGTCCCGGGCGCCACTCATAACCCTCGTGGCACTCACGTACCAGGGCATCGGCGTACAGACGTGAGGGGTCCGCGGCGAAATGGCGTGTCTCCGCCACTGTCCAGCCGTCCCAGAAGGCGGAAAGTCCGCTTCCGTCGCGTCGGCGGCCCCGCTGCCAGGACTCTTCTGCGTCCCGCTCCATCCACAGCAGCCACGCCAGATACGGGCGCAACTCCCGTCGCCCTGCTCCCACGCCCTCGATCAGCACGACAGGAGCGGCCTCCAGCGCGCGTGGCGGACCGAAGCGGCGCAGATTCCAGTCGTACGGGTCGTAGTGCGCCGTCCGGCCGTGCGCGAGGGGATCGATCACCTGGGTCAGCATCCGGTCCGTCCACGCGAAGAACTCCTCGTGGGTGGCGAGATCGTCCAGATGGAGCACCGGCACATCGTCGCCGACTGCCGCCGCGAGCCGGGCGGCGAAGGTGCTCTTGCCCGATCCGGCGTGGCCGTCGATCCCGATCAGCCGCACGGGTCCGCACGATGGCGGGAGTGTGCGCAGCGCCGGGGCCTGCCGGTCGAGGTCGTCCATGCCGCAAGCCTATGAGGGCGGCGGGCCCCGCCGCAGGTCACTCCCCCTGCGGGGGGACCCCCAGTGGACGAGACCAATATTGGTGGCGCGACGCGTCTCCGGGCGCTGGCAGAAGTCCGCCCGGACCCGCAATAGTTGCCCCACTGTCGCGCACCCTGACTTGGGGGTCCCATGACCAGAGCTACTTCGCGCCGAGCCGTGCTGAGCGCCGCGATCGGGGCAGCGGCGGGTGCGGGTGCGCTGTCCTCGTCCGCGATGCCGGCCGCCGCCGCGCCGGGCGGGACGCTCCCGGAGCCGGAATCCGTCGGGCCCGCGGAGTCCGCCGGGCCTGCGGGAGGCACAGGGCCCGCGGGACGCGCGCCCGCGCCGGCCGTGGACAACCACTTCTGGACCTCGTACACCGACTGGCGCCTCGGCACCGCGGCCGGCACCCGGGCCGTCGCGGGAAGCCGCCCCGGCCTGGTCATCGAGGGCCCCACTGGCCGCACCGACTACACCGACCCGCACACCGGACAGACCACCACCTGGGAGTACGGCACCTGGACCTCGCCCGTCCACCTCTCCCGGGTGCCCGCGACGGAGGTCATCGCCTCCTGGAACGCGCGCACCCCGGCCGGCACCTGGCTCCAGGTCGAGCTGCGCGGCAGCTACTCCGACGCCACCCGGACGCCCTGGTTCGTGATGGGCCGCTGGGCGGCGGGTGACGGCGACATCCGGCGTACCTCCCTCGACGACCAGACGGACGGGAAGGCGAGCATCTGGACCGACACCTTCTCCGTCGATGACGCTTCGAGCGGGCTGCGGCTGAACTCGTACCAGCTACGGCTGACCCTCTACCGCAGGCCCGGCACGAAACTGACGCCCACCGTCTGGCGGCTCGGCGCGATGGCCTCCGACATCCCCGACCGCTTCACCGTGCCCGCGTCTACGCCGGGGCTCGTGCGCGAGCTGCCCGTGCCGCGCTATTCGCAGAACACGCACATCGGCCAGTATCCGGAGTACGACAACGGCGGTGAGGCGTGGTGCAGCCCCACCTCATCGCAGATGATCATCGAATACTGGGGCCGGAAGCCCACCCCGGCCGACCTGTCCTGGGTGAACCCGGCCTTCGCCGATCCGCAGGTCTGCCACGCGGCCCGCTTCACCTTCGACCACCAGTACAACGGGTGCGGAAACTGGCCCTTCAACGCCGCCTACGCGGCCACCTACCAGGACA
Organism: Streptomyces sp. V1I1; assembly: GCF_030817355.1. Taxonomy (NCBI): domain Bacteria; kingdom Bacillati; phylum Actinomycetota; class Actinomycetes; order Kitasatosporales; family Streptomycetaceae; genus Streptomyces; species Streptomyces sp. V1I1. The sequence continues at coordinate 7,045,662 of NZ_JAUSZH010000001.1, forward strand.
TGAGCGCGGTCGTCACCCGGCTGTCCTCGCTCAGCGACCTGGAGACCTTGATCCGGGCCGGCATCCCGGCCATAACGTCCCAGTCCTTTCTCAAGGGAGAGCTGACCGGGGCGGGCTACGGGACCTCCGGGCATGTGATGACGGTGATCGGCTTCACGGCCGGCGGCGATGTGATCGCCAACGATCCGGCATCGGCCGGTAACGAGGCCGTACGCCGGGTCTACAAGCGCGCCGAGTGGGAGACGATCTGGCTCCGCACCAAGCGCTACAACGCGAGCGGCAAAGTGGTCTCCGGCACAGGCGGCGTCTGCTACCTGTACTGGCCCGCCGGCCCGACGGCCGCCCAGCGCCGGGCTCTGGCGGCATTCGGCATCCGCTGACGTGCCGAGTGTCCCCCGGGGTAGTGACGTACGTCTCTACCCCGGGGCCGGTATCGCTGGCACTGTGGATGGGTCACCCGGGGGGACGCACCTGCCAGCCGACTGAACGAGACGCACCATGACTTCGACCGCTGCCACCGCTGCCACCGCCGCCCGCGCCGAGACCCGCGCCCGCACCGGCGGCCCCGAGGACGGCTCCAGGGTCCTCGAGCACGTTCTCGGCTGGACGCTCGTCGTCGTCCTCGCCATGTTCGTCACCCAGCTCGGCCTGATCTGAGGTCTGCCATACTGCGCGGATTCTGTGGCAGTTGGAGACTGGGGTCGAACTTGAATAATGGTCAACGGTGTGGCGCGACCGGACGATCCCAGATACGCCGCGGTGAACTCATCGCAACCGGACGGAAGTTGTTCGCCGACACTTCCTACGACGCGCTGTCGATGGACGACATCGCCAGACACGCCGGAGTCGCCAAGGGCCTGGTCTACTACTACTTCAAAAGCAAGCGCGGCTACTACCTCGCCATCATCGAGGACTCGATGGCCGACCTCGTCTCGCGCGCCGCGGGCGACACCGAGCTGCCGCGCGCCGAGCGTGTGTACCGCACGGTCGACGGCTATCTGCGCTTCGCCCATGACCATCAGGCGGCGTTCCGCACGATCGTCACGGGCGGCGTCGGCTTCGACACCCAGGTGCAGTCGATACGGGACGCGGTGCGCGAGGAGCTGATCGCGGCCATCGCCGAAGGCGCCTACGGCAACCGTGACATCCCCATGCTGGCCCGGCTGGCGCTGCTCGGCTGGCTCAGCGGCGTCGAGGGGATCACCCTCGACTGGCTGGGCCACCAGGAGCCGGCGCGCGAGACCGTGTGCGCGCTACTGATTCGGATGCTGCGCGGCACGCTCCACACGATCGCGGAGTTCGAGCCCGAGTGCCCTGAACCGCCGGCCGAGTCCCTGCCGGCCGCGCTCGCCGAGGCCGTGCCCGAGCCGGCCCAGGCATGACGCGAGGGCGGGCAGCCGCACCCGGCTGCCCGCCCTCATCGTGTCCGCAGGCTAGTTGATGGCCTTGATCAGCTCTCCGTTCGAGGTGTCACCGCTGAGCTCCCAGAAGAAGGTGCCGCCCAGGCCCTGCTGGTTCTTGTAGTTCATCTTTCCCGCGATGGTGGCGGGGGTGTCGTAGCTCCACCACTGGGTGCCGCAGTGCGCGTACGCCGTCCCGGCGACGGTCCCATTGGCCGGGCACCTGCCCTTGAGCTCCTTGTAGTCGTCGATGCCCTGCTCGTACTTGCCGGGCGCGGCCCCGGTCGCCGTCCCGCCCGGCGCCTTCTGCGTCACGCCCGTCCAGCCCCGTCCGTAGAAACCGATCCCGAGCAGCAGCTTCGACGAGGGGATGCCGAGGCCCTTCAGCTTCTTGATCGCGGCGTCGGAGTTGAAGCCCTGCTGCGGAATGCCGGTGTAGGAGGTGAGCGGCGAGTGCGGGGCCGTGGGGCCCTGCGCCGCCCAGGCGCCGAAGAAGTCGTACGTCATCGGGTTGTACCAGTCGACGTACTGGGCAGCGCCCGCGTAGTTCGCCTTCTCGATCTTGCCGCCGGACGAGCCGTCCGCGGTGATCGCAGCGGTAACCAGGTTGGAGCTGCCGAACTTCGAGCGCAGCGCGGACATCAGGTTCTTGAAGGACTCGCGCCCGCTGGTGTCGCAGGTCAGGCCGCAGGCGTTGGGGTACTCCCAGTCGATGTCGATGCCGTCGAAGACATCCTTCCAGCGCGGGTCTTCGACGAGGTTGTAGCAGGACTGGGCGAAGGCGGCCGGGTTGGCGGCGGCCTGGCCGAAGCCGCCGGACCAGGTCCAGCCGCCGAAGGACCAGAGGATCTTGAGGTTCGGGTGGAGCTTCTTCAGCTTGCGCAGCTGGTTGAAGCTGCCCCGCAGCGGCTGGTCCCAGGTGTCGGCGACGCCGTCCACGCTCTGGGCGGCGGTGTACGTCTTCTCGTAGTCGGCGAAGGCGTCACCGATCGCGCACTTGCCGCCGGTGACGTTTCCGAAGGCGTAGTTGATGTGGGTGAGCTTGTTCGCGGAGCCAGAGGTCTGGATGTTCTTGACGTGGTAATTGCGGTCGTAGACGCCCCATTCGGTGAAGTAGCCGATCACCTTGTTCCCGGCTGCCGCCGGGGCGGCAGCGGTCTTCTTGGCCGGGGCGGACTCGCCGGCGGAGGCGAGGTGGGCGCCGGTGAGCAGGGTCGCGCCGAGTGCGGCGGTACACGCGGCGGCGATGAGCGCCCTCAGGCGGGCGCGGGGACGGTGTGGTCCGAGCATCAGGTCTCCTCGTGGGGGAGGGAGAGTGAGTGGGGGCATGCGCTGTCGACCGTCTGACTTCTTTGGCATGAACGCGGCCATGCGCTGGGGGGAACGCTAGAAGGACTAGACCAGTGCGTCAATGGTTCGGACCAATTCCGACCGCGGCGCACGGGAAAACGGAGCTGACAATTCCCACCCGTGACGGAAGTCCGCTGATCGGGCATACTCAACGCGCCACAGCCGCCGTCGAGCCGCTTTCGTGATCCGGAAGGGCAGCATCGGCCTGGCAGTAAGTCCGGCGGCGCGCCCACACCCTTCGCGCGCGACGCCGCAGCGCCCGACAGGGAGGAGAGCGCCGTAATGCCCGACCGCGCCCCGCAGCCGGTGGAACGCCAACTGCCCACCGAGGAATCCAGGGATCTGATCGCCCTGGTACGCGACATCATCCAGCGGGAGATCGCCCCCCGGGCGGCTGAGGAGGAGGACTCCGGGCACTTCCCGCGCGAAGTCTTCTCGCTTCTCTCCGAGTCCGGACTGCTCGGCCTTCCGTACGACTCCGAGTACGGCGGCGGAGACCAGCCGTACGAGGTCTACCTCCAGGTACTCGAAGAGCTCGCCGCCGCCCGCCTCACCGTCGGCCTCGGCGTCAGCGTCCACTCCCTCGCCTGCCACGCACTCGCCGGCTACGGCACCAAGGAGCAGCAGACCGAGCATCTGCCCGCCATGCTCGGCGGCGGCCTGCTGGGCGCGTACTGCCTGTCCGAGCCCGGCTCCGGCTCGGACGCCGCATCGCTGCGGACCAGGGCCGTGCGTGACCAGGACAGCTGGGTGATCACCGGCACCAAGTCGTGGATCACGCACGGCGGGATCGCCGACTTCTACACCGTGATGGCCCGGACCGGCGGGGAGGGTGCCCGCGGCATCACCGCCTTCCTGGTCCCGGGCGACACACAGGGCCTGAACGCGGCCGCCCCCGAGAAGAAGATGGGGATGAAGGGCTCGCCCACCGCCCAGCTCCACTTCGACGGCGTACGGGTCCCTGACTCCCGCCGGATCGGAGAGGAGGGCCAGGGCTTCGCGATCGCGCTCTCCGCGCTCGACTCGGGCCGGCTCGGCATCGCCGCCTGTGCGGTCGGGGTCGCGCAGGCGGCCCTGGACGAGGCCGTCTCGTACGCGACCGGGCGCCGGCAGTTCGGACGGCCCATCGCCGACTTCCAGGGGCTGCGCTTCATGCTCGCAGACATGGCCACCCGGATCGAGGCGGGGCGAGCGCTCTATCTCGCCGCCGCCCGGCTGCGCGACGCGGGACGGCCGTTCTCCCGGCAGGCCGCCATGGCCAAGCTGTTCTGCACCGACGCGGCGATGAGCGTCACCACCGACGCGGTCCAGGTGCTCGGCGGCTACGGCTACACCCTGGACTTCCCGGTCGAACGCTATATGCGCGAGGCCAAGGTGCTCCAGATCGTCGAGGGCACCAACCAGATCCAGCGCATGGTCATCGCCCGTCACCTGGCCGGACCTGAGACTCGCTGAACCTAAGCAGCCGGGTTCGTGGGTGCCGTGGGCCAGGGGGCGTTGACGGTTGGTGTTCGGTGGGTGGTTTTCGCCGCTGAACCTAGGCAGCCGGGTTCGTGGGTGCCGTGGGCCAGGGGGCGTTGACGGTTGGTGTTCGGTGGGTGGTTTTCGCCGCTGAGCCTAGTCGCCCGGGTTCGTGGGTGCCGTGGGCCAGGGGGCGTTGACGGTTGGTGTTCGGTGGGTGGTTTTCGCCGCTGAGCCTAGTCGCCCGGGTTCGTGGGTGCCGTGGGCCAGGGGCGTTGACGGTTGGTGTTCGGTGGGTGGTTTTCGCCGCTGAGCCTAGTCGCCCGGGTTCGTGGGTGCCGTGGGCCAGAGGGTGTTGGTGATTGCCGTCCGGTGGGTGGTTTTCGCGGCCGAGCGCCAGACAGTCCGCGGCGCCCCGAAAGCCGGCGGCGCCGTGAGCCTGCTCCACTCCGGGTCGCGGCGCCCCGGCAGGGTCTTGCCCTTGCTCGCCCACAGCTGGAGCAGCTCCCGGTAGATGGGCGGATCGGCCGGGTGCGGAACCGATTCTTCGGGTGGCGGTGTCGCCAGTCGGCGCCGACCGTGACTGGTCGTGGAGTACAGCAGGGTCATGTCTGGGGAACGCACCGCGCCGGTGGCGGGTTACCGCTGGGGCAAATCGCGCGGAAGTTCGCGACCTACCCGCCGCTGGGGGGCTTGCCGCTGAGTCGCCCACCGGACAGCAACCACCAACGCCCCCAGGCTCACGAACCCGGGTGCTCGGGTGACACGAGTATGGCGCCCGGGCCCCGTCTCCGGCAGAGTTTCTGACGTACCGTCAACTCGCCTGCCGACCAGGAGGTCAGCCGTGTCCGACGACCGCCCGATCGCCCTCGACGAATACCCCGTCCACCAGGCGCCCCTGTCGATGAAGTACCTGGTCACCGGCGACCGCAACGCCTACGACCGGTGCATCTTCCAGGTCTTCGACCACCAGGGCCACGCCCTGCTCATCGTCGGCCTCGGCGTCTACCCCAACACCGGAGTCATCGACGCCTACGCCACCTTGCGCATCGGCGACCGGCTGCACGCCGTGCGCGCGTCCGACGCACTCACCGACGACCGGATGAATCTCGCCGTCGGACCGCTGAGGATCACCGTCGACGAGCCGCTGCGCCGCCTCACACTGCACTGCGACGCCGACCCGGACGACCCCGGCTCCCTCTCGTACGCCATCACCTGGAGCGCCGGCTTCCCCGCCGTCTGGGAACCGCACCACGTCCAGCGCCGCGGCGACCGTCTGATGCTGGAAGGCCGCCGCTTCGTCCAGGCGGGCAGTTGCACCGGCGTCATCCGTGTCGCCGGCGAGGAGATATCCGTCGGCGCGGGGGAGTGGACCGGCACCCGGGACCGCAGCTGGGGCGTGCGGCCCATCCCCGGCGAGGAAGACGGCCGCGCGGCCGAAGAGCTGCGGCCCGATGGCTTCCACTGGCTCTGGATCCCCGTCCGATTCGAGGACCGCTTCCTGATGGTGATCGCCCAGGAGGACGCTGACGGGTACCGCACCCTGAACGATGCCGTCCTCGTCCGCGACGGTCACCACGACGTCCAACTCGGCTGGCCCCAGACCGACATCAGTTATCGCCCCGGCACCCGCCATCCCCAGCGCGCGGTCGTCCACCTCACCGACCCGGCCCGCAAACCCCTCGAACTCGGCGTGGAGATCCTCGCCTCCTCGCCGCTCGCCGTCGGCGCGGGCTATCCGCCCGCTACCGACTGGCAGCACGGAACCTGGCAGGGCCGGGGCTGGACGGACCGGCGCGTCTACGACCTGTCCGACCCCACCGCCCACCCCATGGCCGCCTTCGGCGTCACCGACCACTCGGCCCGCTTCACCCTCGACGGCCGGATCGGCCACGGGATCTTCGAGCACGGCAGCTTCGGCCGGCACGACCCGAGCGGCTTCACCGGCTATGAATCGGTCGCGACCTGACCTCCTGACCCCCTCGCCTCCCGAGAGGAGTTGGCAGATGGCAACGGCACCACGCCCCCGCACCACCACCCGTGATCCAGACGAGCTCGCCCGCCGTCTCACCGCCTGGCTGGACGCCCGGCTGCCCGGCGCCAAGGTCTGCGGTGTACGGGTTCCCGAGTCCAACGGGATGTCGAGCGAGACGCTGCTCTTCGACATCGAGCACCCTGAACCACCGGTAAGAGCCTGCGCGTTGCGGCTCGCCGCCGACCCCGCCGCCTACACGGTCTTCCCGGTGTACGACATGGCGCGGCAGTACCGCACCATGCGGGGCGTCGCCGAGCACACCGACCTCCCCGTCCCGCGCGTGCTGTGGCTGGAGGAGGACCCCAGGGCGCTGGGAGCGCCCTTCTTCGTGATGGAGCGCGTCGAGGGGCGGGTGCCGCCCGACGTCATGCCCTATACGTACGAGGGCAATTGGCTGCACGCCGCGAGCGACGACGAGCGCGCGCGGCTCGAAGTAGCGACGGTCTCACTGATCGCCCGCCTGCACGACCAGCACCCGGTCGAACCCGCGAAAGGAAGTGCGCTGCGCCGCCATGTCGAGGCCCAACGGGCGTACTACGCCTGGGGGGTGGACAGGCTGCCGCGCTCACCGCTCATCGAGTCCGCCTTCGACTGGCTCGACGCGCACTGGCCCGCCGACGAGGGCGAGACGGTCCTCAACTGGGGCGACGCCCGCATCGGCAACATCATCTACGACGGCTTCGAGCCCGCGGCCGTACTCGACTGGGAGATGGCCGGCTACGCCCCGCGCGAGGTCGACCTCGGCTGGACCGTCTACCTGCACCGCTTCTTCCAGGACCTGACGGTGACCTTCGGTCAGCGCGGGCTGCCCGACTTCCTGCGCCGCGACGCCATCGAGGACCGCTATGCCCGGCTCACCGGACACCGCCCGCGCGACATGGAGTTCCACACCCTCTACGCCGCGCTGCGGCACGCAATCGTCATGCTCCGAGTGGCCTACCGACAGGTCCACTTCGGTGAAACGCAGGTGCCCGAAGACCCGGACGCCCTGATCCTGCACCACGCCAGTCTCGCCGCCATGGTGCAGGGGAGCTACTGGACCCAGGTTTGAGAATGTCCTAGGCCGCGTGGCGCCGCATCTGCGGCACCCGCAGCGGACGCGAGCCCGGACCGCCGACGTGCGAGAAGGGCTGCGTCCGCCAGTCGAGCCCCTGGGGGAGCGTCAGCAGCAACGCGGTGTCCTGCTCCTGGACCTCGAGGGTCTCGTCCGCGGGGCGCGCCTGCGAGGCGGGACGGCCCGTACCGGCGCACACGGTGAGCCCGAACGGATTCCACGGGGTGGGGCACAGCGCGTGCTCCGGCAGGACGTCCTCGTCCGCCAGCAGCGCGATCGGCTGCGCGCAGTCCGGGCAGATGACCCGGAACATCTCAAAGGTGTCGTACGCGTCGAGCTCGTCGATCTCGGCCGGTTCGGCCGAATCGACAGGCTCCGGTTCGGTACGTCCGGTGTTCTTGACACTCTGCATGGAGAATCTCCCCCTCGGGTGGGCCGACCAGGCACTTGCGGCCTCGACCACAGCAAGAAATTCCCCACGCGCCCGGCAGGTAACCGCGGGGTCACGACCGACCGGTCCACAAACCTGTGGCATTCGTCACATGCCCGCCGCAGGTGCCCCCGCACGCCGCAGCCGACTGTGCCGGAAGCGACCTGGGGCAATAGGTTGATCCGCATGGAGGAGCTGGATCGTCAGATCGTGGAATTGCTCGTCAAGGACGGGCGGATGAGCTACACCGACCTGGGCAAGGCCACTGGCCTGTCCACCTCGGCGGTGCATCAGCGCGTCCGCCGTCTGGAACAGCGTGGCGTCATCCGCGGCTATGCCGCGGTCGTCGACCCCGAGGCGGTCGGGCTGCCGATCACCGCGTTCATCTCGGTCAAACCCTTCGACCCGAGTGCGCCGGACGACATTTCGGAGCGTCTCGCCGACGTGCCCGAGATCGAGGCCTGCCACAGCGTCGCGGGCGACGAGAACTACATCCTCAAGGTGCGCGTCTCGACCCCGCTGGAGCTGGAGCACCTGCTCACCCGCATCCGCTCGCTGTCCGGGGTATCCACCCGTACCACGGTCGTGCTCTCCACCCCGTACGAGGCACGCCCGCCGCGTATCTAGGCTGGTCCCATGAGCGAGAGCGCCGCCCCCCAGAGCGAACACCGCACCGTGCTGCTGCGCGGTGGAGAAGTCCACAGCCCCGCCGACCCCTTCGCCACCGCGATGGTCGTCGAGCGAGGACATGTCGCCTGGGTGGGCTCAGAGGGTGCCGCCGACGCCTTCGCGGGCGGCGTCGACGAAGTGATCGACCTCGAAGGGGCCCTGGTCACCCCGGCATTCACGGACGCACACGTGCACACCACGGCGACCGGCCTCGCGCTCACCGGCCTCGACCTGTCCGCGGCGCGCACGCTCGCCGAGGCCCTCGGTCTCGTACGGAAGCACAGCGCCGCACACCCCGGCGACAAGGTCCTCCTCGGGCACGGCTGGGACGCTTCGCGCTGGCCCGAGCAGCGCCCGCCGTCCCGGGCCGAACTCGACGAGGCCGCCGAAGGCCGCCCGCTCTATCTGCCGCGCATCGACGTCCATTCGGCCGTGGTGAGCACCGCCCTGCTTGACCTCGTCCCCGACGTCAGCGGCCTCACCGGCTACCACCCGGATGCGCCGCTGACCGCGGCGGCCCACCACGCTGTACGCTCCGCCGCCCACGGCGCGATCACCCCCGCCCAGCGCGCGGCCGCCCAGCGCGCCGCACTGGCGCGGGCCGCCTCTCTCGGCATCGGCACCGTCCATGAGTGCGCAGGCCCCGACATCTCCGACGAGGACGACTTCACGTCCCTGCTGGCACTGGCCGGGGCGGAGCCGGGCCCGCGGGTCGTCGGCTACTGGGCCGAGCAGGTCGCAGATGCGAAGGACGCCCGGCGGATCCGCGAACTCGGCGCGATCGGCGCGGCCGGCGACCTCTTCGTCGACGGCTCCCTCGGCTCGCACACCGCCTGCCTGCACGCCCCCTACGACGACGCTCCGCACACCGGCGCCGCCCACCTCGACACCGCGGCCGTCGCCGCCCATGTCACCGCCTGCACCGAGGCCGGACTCCAGGCCGGTTTCCACGCCATCGGCGACGCCGCCCTCACCACGGTCGTCGACGGCGTCAGGGCCGCGGCAGACACGATCGGCCTTGCCCGCGTCCGCGCCGCCCGCCACCGCGTCGAACACGCCGAGATGCTCACCCCCGAAACCATCGCCGCCTTCGCCGAGTTCGGCCTCACCGCCTCCGTGCAGCCCGCCTTCGACGCGGCCTGGGGCGGCGACAGCGGCATGTACGCGCAGCGCCTCGGCGTCGAACGGGCCCGCACCCTCAACCCGTACGCGGCACTGCTGCGTGCCGGAGTGCCCCTCGCCTTCGGCTCCGACAGCCCCGTGACTCCGCTCGACCCCTGGGGCGCCGTCCGGGCCGCCGCCTTCCATCGCACCCCCGAGCACCGCATCTCCGCCCGCGCCGCCTTCACCGCCCACACCCGCGGCGGCTGGCGCGCCGTCGGCCGCGACGACGCCGGTGTCCTGGTGCCCGGCGCGCCCGCCGACTACGCCCTGTGGCGCACCGAGGAACTCGTCGTCCAGGCCCCCGACGACCGCGTCGCTCGCTGGTCCACCGACCCCCGTTCCGGCACCCCGGGCCTGCCCGATCTGAGCCCCGGCGCCGAACTCCCCGTCTGCCTGCGGACCGTGGTCTTCGGACAAACCGTCTTTGAGCGGCCGTACGAGTGACGTGCGGACATTTCGTGCCGCCGACGGATACTCGCCACGCTCGGCCGCGACCTGCGGATCTTCCGTGCTGACCTGGTGATTTGGGCAAACCTCGCAGATCAGACGACTGTTGACATGGAGCGCCCACCGGCGGGTAGGTTCGGCCGAGTCCACCACAGGACGTCCGACCGGCAAACCTCCACGCAGTCGTCGAACGCCGCTGGGTCATGGGGCAGCGTGCCGCACCGGCGCACTGCCACTGGGAGCCAGGTTCAGCGCCCGCGCCTCGGGGGCGAGGGAAGGTTCCAGCCGGCCGGCGGGTGCGACCCGGGTGGGGCCCGGCGTTCAGTAGACAACGGCTCTCGGTCGACCCGCAGCCAGCGGGTCCCAGGTCGGCCCGAAGGACGCCGGGCCCCGATCCGCAGCTCCTTGTCCGCACCACCGTCGGGCGTACGACACCCCAGCTCCGTGCCGCCGTAGCCGCGCGCCGAGCGCTCGCTATGGTGGGGCTCTGTGCACGGACTTTAAGGGGCAGCAGTGAACGACGGCGCTGGGGTTACCCGTGGCGAAGCCCAGGGGCGGCGGTACGGCCCGCTCGGCAGGGTCTTGGTGATCATCCCGACCTACAACGAGGCCGAGAACATCAAGCCGATCGTCTCCCGGGTGCGCGCGGCCGTGCCCGGGGCGGACGTCCTCGTCGCCGACGACAACAGCCCCGACGGCACAGGCAAATTCGCCGATGAACTCGCGGCCCAGGACGACCAGGTGCATGTTCTGCACCGCAAGGGCAAGGAAGGGCTCGGCGCCGCCTACCTCGCGGGCTTCACCTGGGGAATCGAGCACGGCTACGGCGTACTCGTCGAGATGGACGCGGACGGCTCCCACCAGCCCGAGGAACTGCCCCGGCTGCTGACCGCCCTCAAGGGCGCGGACCTGGTCCTCGGCTCGCGCTGGGTCCCCGGCGGCCGAGTGGTCAACTGGCCCAAGTCCCGCGAGTTTCTCTCCCGGGGCGGCAGCACCTACTCACGCCTCCTCCTCGGCGTCCCCATCCGGGACGTCACCGGCGGCTACCGCGCCTTCCGCGCCGAGACCCTCGAAGGGCTCGGGCTGACCGAAGTGGCCTCCCAGGGCTACTGCTTCCAGGTCGACCTGGCCCGGCGAGCCGTCGCCGCCGGTTACCACGTCGTGGAGGTCCCCATCACCTTCGTCGAGCGCGAACTGGGCGACTCCAAGATGAGCCGGGACATCGTCGTCGAGGCGCTGTGGCGGGTCACCGCGTGGGGAATCGGAGGCCGGGCGAACCGTCTCCTCGGCCGCAAGCCCTCCTGAGGTCGCACGTCGTCCTGAGGTCGCACGTCGTCCTGAGGTCGCACGTCGTCCTGATCGCGGACGGCCGCCGGGCCCATCCGCGATCTTCTTGATCACCCGCTTACGCCGCTCCGGCGGCCGTGCAGGCACACTGGGGGGCATGACGACCGGCACACCGCCCCCGACAGCCCCCAGGCGCTCGCACGCCCGCACTTTCGTCCCACTCTGCGTCGCCGCCTGGCTGGTGCTCGAGATCTGGCTGCTGACCCTCGTCGCCGACGTGGCCGGCGGACTCACGGTGCTCGCCCTGCTCGTCGGCGGCGCCGTCCTCGGCGGCGTGGTGATCAAGCGGGCCGGCCGCCGCGCGTTCCGCAGCCTCACCGAGACCCTGCAGCAACAGCAGACCGGCGAGGGTCCGGCCGCCGGCGTCGGCAGCCCCGGGACCGGGACCGGCAGCAAGGGCAACGGCTTCCTGATGCTCGGCGGCCTGCTCCTCATGCTGCCCGGCCTGATTTCCGACGTGGCGGGCATGGTGCTGCTGGTGCCGCCCGTCCGCTCGATGCTCGGGCGGTACGCGGAGCGGTCCGTGGAGAGCCGTATGCGCGCTGCCGCGCCCGGCAGCCTCGGCGATGCCTTCCAGCAGGCCCGCATTCACCGGCCGGACGGGAAGGTCGTGCAGGGTGAGGTCATCCGGCAGGACGGAACGCCGCCGCGGAGTTACGAGGACGAGGGCCCCCGACCTCCGCTGACCCCCTGACGGGATCTGACGGGATCCGCGCACAGGACAGAGCCGCGGGCCGTCTCACTGAAAGTGAGACGGCCCGCGGCTCTTGTTTCTATGACGCTGTTGGTGCGGTGTTACGCGGTCAGGCGGACTTCCGGCTGTCCCGCGGATGCACAGCGATGTTCATGGCGCCGGAACGCAGGACCGCCAGCCTCTCGGCCAGCACCTCCTCCAGTTCCTCGCGGGTGCGCCGCTCCATGAGCATGTCCCAGTGCGTTCGCGCCGGCTTGCCCTTCTTCTCCTCGGGGCCATCCCCGTCCACCAGGAGTGCCTGGGCGCCGCACGCCTTGCACTCCCACTCCGGCGGAATTTCCGCCTCTACCGAGAACGGCATCTCAAAACGATGTCCGTTCTGGCATGCGTACTCCACCGCCTGGCGCGGGGCCAGATCGATGCCGCGGTCCGTCTCGTAGCTGGTAACCACGAGGCGCGTACCGCGGAGAGCTCGCTCACTCATGAATCGTGCCTCCCGGGCTTGTCGCCCACAGGACAGGTGTCGCTGTCGTCGTCATCCGGTCAACGTCCGGTCGGCGGTAAAGATTCCCGTTCCGGGTCATGCGTCGCCCGTCGTGCCGCCCCTTGTTGTACCCACCATTGCCCGGTTTGTCACATCTGACAGAAAGTGTCACCCAGTGAATTCACTTCTTCAGCACGCAGTAACGGTCCGCCTGGCAGGCCAAAGGCGTACACTACCGGCCTTTCACTTCGACGTCTAAATCCGCTCCGGGACGGGGTTCCCGGCGGCCGCCACCGCACGCCGCACCGGGACCCGCGCCAGCAGTACGAAACCGAGCGCGAAGAAGACCACCAGAGAGATGATCGCGTCCCGATAACTGCCGGTCAGCTGGTACGCCAGGCCGAACACCAACGGCCCCAGCCAGCTCAGGCCGCGGTCGCTCATCTCGTACGCCGAGAAGTATTCGGCCTCCTTGCCACGCGGCACCAAGTGTGAGAACAACGACCTCGACAGCGCCTGGCTGCCGCCCAGAACCAGCCCGATCGCGCCCGCCAGCGCGAAGAACCAGACGGGTTCCCCGGCCGGCAGGAAGTACCCCGCCGCCAGAATCAGCGTCCATACGGCGAGCGAGGCGAGGATCGTGCGCTTGGCCCCATGTGTTCGGGCCAGCCGTCCCATCCCCAGCGCACCCGCCACCGCGAGCACCTGCACCAGCAGCACCGCGGTGATCAACGTCGTCTGGTCGAGGTCCAGCTCCTCGGAGCCGTAGACCGACGCCTGCGAGATCACCGTCTGGACCCCGTCGTTGTAGATCAGATAGGCCAGCAGGAACGACAGTGTCAGCGGATGCCTGCGCATGTCCCGCAGTGTGGCCGTCAACTGCCGCCATCCGGACCCGACCGCGCCCTCGCCGCTCGGCGCCGCCCGCCGGTCCCGCAGCCGCCGCAGTGGCACGAGCGTGAAAGCGCCCCACCACAGGCCGGCCGACGCCAGACAGATCCGTACCGCCGCCGACTCCGACAGGCCGAACGAGTCATGGCCCGAGTAGACGACCAGATTCAGCACCAGCACCAGCGCGCCGGCCGTATAGCCGAAGGCCCAGCCCCGCGACGACACCGCATCGCGCTCGTCCGGCTCCGCGATCTGCGGCAGATAGGCGTTGTAGAGCACCATCGACACCGAAAGCGACGCGTTCGCGACGATCAGGAGGAACGCGCCCAGCAGATACCGCTCACCGTCGAGGGAGAACATCCCCGTCGTCGCGGCGGCCCCCACATAGGCGGCCACCGCAAGCAACGGTTTCTTGCGTCCCGTACGGTCGGCCACCGCGCCGGCCAGCGGCATCAGCAGCACCGCTAGCACCACCGAGACGGACACGGCGTAGGCGAAGACCGATCCCGCCCGTACCGGAATGCCCAGAGGATGCACAAAGCCGTCGGCATCCGCGGCGGCCTTGGCCACCGACGTCAGATACGGGCCCAGGAAGACTGTCAGCACACTCGACGAGTAGACCGAGCACGCGAAATCGTAGAAATACCAGCCGCGTTGCTCGCGCCTGCGCTCACTCGTCCCGGTCGTCCGGTCCGCGGTGTCGGCCGTCACTCCGCGCCCCCTGCTCGTCCCCGTGGTGCAGACGCGCGGGGCTCAGACCCAGACTCCCCGGTCGGTCAGTACCGTGCGCAACGTCTCCAGATGATCGGTCATGATGCCATCCACTCCGAGGTCCAGGAGCGCTGCCATCCGATCAGCGTCGTTCACCGTCCAGACATGGACCTGCAGACCCCGTTCGTGCGCGGCCGCCACAAAACGCCGGTCGACCACCCGGATACCGCTCTGCGACACCGGAACCTGCGCACACACCGCGCCCATCCGCAGCGCCGCCGGAATTCCGTACGAGCGCAGCCGCAGCCCCATCACGCCCCGCACTCCGTACGAGGTCGCCAGCCGCGGGCCCGCGAGCCGCATCGCCCGCGCCACCCGGCCCTCCGAGAACGAGCCGATGCACACCCGGTCCCACGCGCTCGCGCGGCGGATCAGGTCGACCAGCGGGACCAGCGCGGGCTCCGCCTTGATGTCCACATTCCAGCGGGCTTCCGGGAACTCCTCCAGCAGCTCCTCGAAGAGCGCCGGCGGCTCCTTGCCCCCCAACCTGGCCTGCTGGACCTCGCTCCAGGGCAGCGCCGAGATCTTGCCGCTCGCGTCCGTCACCCGGTCCAGCGTCGTGTCGTGGAAGGCGACCAGCTTGCCGTCCGCGGTGGTGTGCACATCGGTCTCGAAGTAGCGGTAACCGATGTCGGCGGCCCGCCGGAACGCGGCCGCGGTGTTCTCGATCCCGTCCGCCGCGCCGCCGCGGTGGGCGAAGGCGAGAGTGGAGGGGTGATCCAGGTAAGGGTGGAGTGTGCGCGTCACTTTCGCAGTATCGCCTGCCCCGGTGTCCCGCCGGCGACGACCGTGCTGCCACTGTCCTGATCGGAGATGGCGAAGACGCGCAGGAACAGCTGCGCCAGCGGCCCGATGGCAAGGGCGTACGCGACCGTGCCGACCCCCACCGAACCGCCCAGCACGAAACCGGTCGCCACGACGGCCACCTCGATGGCCGTACGGACCAGCCGGATCGAACGGCCCGTGACGCGGTGCAGACCCGTCATCAGACCATCACGGGGACCGGGTCCGAACCGCGCCGAGATATACAGACCCGTCGCCACGCCATTGAGCACGATGCCCCCGATCAGCACACCGATCCGCACCCCGAGCCCACGCGCATCCGGAACCAGCGCGAGCGTGCCGTCCATCGCCACGCCGATCACAAAGACATTGGAGACCGTGCCGAGCCCCGGCCGCTGCTTCATCGGAATCCACAGCAGCAGCACAACCGCGCCGACGATGATCGACACGATGCCGATCGTCAGCCCCGTCAGCTCGGCCAGACCCTGATGCAGCACCCCCCACGGCTCAAGGCCGAGCCCGCCGCGCACAAGGAGCGCCGAGCTCACTCCGTACAGCGTCAGACCGATGTACAGCTGCAGCAGTCTGCGGGTGAGATGCCTCGACACCGTGGACACAGTGACGCCCCCCTATGGTGGTTGTGGACTGATGCATGACACTCTGTGGCTACGGAACGAACGTCAACCATGGCCAATTCGAGGAAGGTGGACTGACTTCCATGACGCAGTGGACCTCTGCGGTGGGCGCGGCTCAGCTCGCCCGGCAGCTCACCTCCCAGCAGCCAAGCCCGGCCGGGCCCGGCACCCGCAAGCCCCCCGCCTACCGCGCCCTCGCCGACGGCATCCGGCTGCTCGTCCTCGAAGGCCGCGTCCCCGTCGCCGCCCGGCTGCCTGCCGAACGCGAGCTCGCCCTGTCGCTGTCCGTCAGCCGGACCACCGTCGCCGCGGCCTACGAGGCGCTGCGCGCCGAAGGCTTCCTGGAATCACGCAGGGGGGCGGGCAGCTGGACAGCAGTGCCCGCCGGGAACCCGCTGCCCGCACGCGGACTCGAACCTCTGCCGCCCGAGTCGCTCGGCTCGATGATCGACCTCGGCTGCGCCGCGCTGCCCGCGCCCGAACCCTGGCTCACGCGCAGCGTCCAGGGCGCACTCGAAGAACTGCCGCCGTACGCGCACACCCACGGCGACTACCCGGCCGGCCTGCCCGCCCTGCGCCAGATGCTCGCCGACCGCTACACCGAGCGCGGCATCCCCACCATGCCCGAGCAGATCATGGTCACCACCGGGGCGATGGGCGCGATCGACGCCATCTGCCACCTCTTCGCCGGGCGCGGCGAGCGCATCGCCGTCGAATCCCCCTCGTACGCCAACATCCTTCAGCTGATGCGTGAAGCCGGGGCCCGGCTGGTGCCGGTGGCCATGGCCGAAGGGCTGACCGGCTGGGACATGCACCGCTGGCGGCAGGTGCTGCGGGACGCGGCGCCGCGGCTCGCGTATGTGGTGGCCGACTTCCACAACCCCACCGGCGCGCTGGCCGACGAGGGTCAGCGCCGCCGCCTCGTCGACGCCGCACGCTCCGCAGGCACGGTCCTCGTCGTCGACGAGACCATGTCCGAGCTGCACCTGGACGAGGGCATCGACATGCCGCGGCCGGTCTGCGCCTTCGACCCGGCGGGCAGCACTGTCCTCACGGTCGGCTCGGCCAGCAAGGCGTTCTGGGCCGGCATGCGCATCGGCTGGGTGCGCGCGGCGCCGGACGTGATCCGCTCGCTGGTCGCGGCCCGCGCATACGCCGACCTCGGCACGCCCGTCCTGGAACAGCTCGCCATCAACTGGCTGATGCAAACCGGGGGTTGGGAGAAGGCCGTCGCCATCCGCCGGGCTCAGGCGCGCGAGAACCGCGATGCGCTGGTCGCGGCGGTGCGCCGGGAGCTGCCCGACTGGGAGTTCGACGTGCCGAGCGGCGGGCTCACCCTCTGGGTGCGCACGGGAGGCCTGTCCGGATCCCGGCTCGCGGAGGTCGGCGAACGGGTGGGCGTGCGGGTGCCGTCCGGGCCGCGCTTCGGGGTCGACGGCGCCTTCGAGGGCTATGTACGGCTGCCGTTCACGGTCGGCGGTCCGGTCGCGGAGGAGGCGGCGACACGACTGGCGGCCGCCGCGCGGCTCGTCGAGACCGGAGCGACCACCGGCACGGAAGCGCCGCGGACGTTCGTCGCCTGACGGCGGAGGTCAGCCCTCGGCCGGGACGGGAGCGGGCACGGGACCAGGCGAGGGAGCCGGCGAGGGCGAGGGAGCGGGCCCGGGCGAGGCATCAGGCGCGGGCGCGGGATCAGGCGCGGGCGAGGCATCAGGCGACGGAGCGGGCGCGGCCGGCTCGGCCCCATCGGGGTGCTCCGGCAGCAGCTCCAGCACGGCCTGCCGGTGCGCCTCGCTGGTGGCGTCGTCGTACGGGTCCGGGGTCGCCGGCACCTGAAGCCTGAGCACCGGGCCCGTACCGAGCCGCGCGTATCCGCGGCCCGGCGGGACGTCGGGCGTCGGCGTGGTGTGAGGCTTCGTCCCGAGCACCGACTCGACCTGCCCGAAGGTGGCGGGGCCCAGCACCACCCGGCTGCGGGTGTGCGTCCGCACGGTCTCGGTGAGCGAGTCCACGCTGTCGAACTGCTCGGCCACGACCACCGTCACCTGCGCCGCCCTGCCGTGCCGCAGCGGCACCTGAAGCAGCTGCTGCGGATCGATGCGCCCGTCGGCCGCCGCCAGGTGGCCGAAGATGCTCGGCCGGTCCAGCAGGATCCACAACGGCCGCTTGGTGTCGTCGGGCGCGGGATGCCCGGCCTGCCGGGCGCGGTTCGCGGCGATCAGCCGGCGCTCGGTCTCGTGCGCGGCCCACTCCAGGCTCGCCAGCGCCCCGGCCAGTCCGCATTCGACGGCCAGCACGCCGGTGCGCCCCGTCAGGCACGCGTACTCTCCGGTGCCGCTGCCCTCGACGATCAGTACGTCTCCGTGCTGCAGGGCCTGGAGAGCGATCGAGCGAAGCAGGGTCGTCGTGCCGCTGCCAGGCTCGCCGACGGCCAGCAGATGCGGTTCCGTCGAGCGCGGCCCGGTGCGCCAGACGACCGGCGGCGCGTCCCGGGTCTCCTCGCCCACCGTGACCGGCACGGTGCGCTGCACCGCGCCGTCGTCGGTGAAACCCAGCACGGTCTCGCCGGGCACTGTGACGAATCGCTGGGCGGCGATGGAGGTGCGCAGGGCGGGCAGCACGCTCATCAGGAGCTGGTTGCCCTCCTCGTCCCAGGTGAAGAGATACTCGCGGCCGCGCCCGGACTTGGCGTGCAGCAGCTGCTCGATCCTGGCCCGGGGCTCGGCCTCACCGTCGGTGAAGTACGCGGGGTAGGTCACCCGGAGCTGGGTGAGCCGCCCGTTGTCGTCGAACTCGTAGTCGCTGAAAGCCTTGCCCCATTCGCCGCCGTGGGCGAAGAGCGGCGCCGGGTCCTCTGTGACGGAGAAGTACGGCACGAGGGCCTCGTACAGAGCCCGGAGCCGCCCGGCCTCCGCATCGTCGGGCCCGGTCTTCACGGGCGTACGCGCCCGGCCCTTCCAGGCGGCCGCGGCCATCACCGTGATCAGGGCAACCAGCGGCCCGTACGGGATGAGCGCGACCACCAGGACGCAGGCCGCGATCAGGAACAGTGTGGGACCACGCCGTTCCTTGGGCGTGGCGGCCCACTTGTGCCCGGCCATCGCGGCCAGCTGCCGCAGACCACGGCTGATCGCGATCAGCGGATGGAGGACGTCCGTGGCGCTGTCGGCGGCCGTGCGCGCGATCTGGCGGCTCCGGGCGATCTGTGCGCTGCCGCTGCTGAGAATGCGGGGAAGTGGTCGCCGGGCCACATCGGTCTCCTGAAGGTGCTGACGGTGCTGAACGAGCTGGGTGGGGCTGCGGGCGTCAGAACTTGATCCCGCCCAGGAGGCTGGCGAGGCTCGCGCTGCCGGCCTTGATGCTGGGGGCGATGGCGGTGCCCGCGACGAAGAAGCCGAAGAGCGAGCAGACGACCGCGTGGGACGCCTTGAGCCCGTCCTTCCTGAAGAACAGGAAGACGATGATTGCGAGCAGCACGACGCCTGAGATGGAGAGGACCATGAGAGTTCTCCTGGTTGAGGGGACAGTCACCATGAGTTCTTCCAGGATCACAGGAAGTATCCATGTGATAAAAGGTCCAAATAGGTGAATTTCTCAGGATTTCACTGCACTGGCGGACGCCACGTCACCGATCGGCGGGCACACTGCGCCGTTGCACGGCACAGTGCCTCCCCCGCGCTGTTCCTCGCCGCGGCCGGGGCGCGTCATGCCGGTGTGCGGGCAGTACCCTGTCGATTCACTCGTACGGCGGCTCATGCCGTGCACCCCAGGTCAACGCAGTGAGAGGCGGTCAGCCCGATGAGTGAAGCCCCGGATCCCGAGGTGATCGAACTCGCGACCAAGGTCTTCGACCTTGCGCGCCAGGGAGAGACCGAGGCCCTCGCCGCGTATGTCGACGCCGGCGTCCCCGCCAACCTCACCAACGACCGTGGCGACACCCTTGTCATGCTCGCCGCCTACCACGGGCACGCCCCGGCCGTGGAAGCGCTCCTCGCCCGCGGCGCCGAGCCGGACCGGGCCAACGACCGCGGCCAGACGCCGCTCGCCGGCGCGGTGTTCAAGGGCGAGGACGCCGTCATCCGCGTCCTCCTCGCCAGCGGTGCCGACCCTGCGGCGGGCACGCCGTCCGCGATGGATACCGCGCGGATGTTTGGGAAGACAGAGCTCTTGGAGCTGTTCGGCGGCCAATGAGGGGCCGCCGGAGAGGCTGCTGAGAGGCCGCTGAGAGGGGCGCCGTAAATGTGGTCGCGGTGGCGAAATGGGTGGGTCATCATGACGTCGGGCCCTACCCCGGACTTCATCCGGGAGTTCCCCTGGGGCCACCGACGAGAGGCAGAGGAAGATGGTCTACACCAAGCGGAAGACAACGGGCGGCCCTACATGTTGCTGCGCGGCCTAGGCATCTCCACTCCCCGGTTGCGTCGACAGCTTGATGTGAGGCTTTTCCCATGTTCGATCCAGTCATAGCGCCGAGCGGCACGCTCCTCGGCCTGCTGCAGAGAGGCCGCGGTGACGGCACGCTGCATGCGCTCGCCGCGCCGCGAGCAGAAGCGCTCGCGGCTCTCAACCACTGCGTACTGAACGATCCGCGCCACGACTGGCAGGTCGAGAACCGCTCCCTGTACTACGCACGCCTCTACCTGGATCTCCATGGCGGTCTCGAGGAGATCGAGCGGCATTTGTGCGACGCCGACGACTGCCTCGACACCGACGAGGCCAGGACCGGCCTCGCGCTCGCGGTGCTCGGGCACCTCGCCTCGTACGGCAGGGACGACGCCCTCGCGCTGCTGCGGCGGTACGCCGCCGGCGGCTCCAACTGGGCCTGGGCCCTCGATGAGCTAGCCCTGCGCGACGACGACAACGGCCTGCGCGCGCTGGCCGCGCCGGTCCTCGCCCGCTTCCCCGCGACCCCGGAGGGCGACGCCGAACTGGCGGTCGCCGTACGGGACGCCTTCGAACCGCGGCCGTGGCGGCTGTGGGCCGAGGACCGGCGAGAGGCGATCGGCGCCCGCGTGCGCGCGGCCCGGGAAGCCGGCTCCTTCGACCGCTGGCAGCGCCAGCTGCGACCCACCGGACCCCGGCCGGGCTGGAGCATCCAGGCCGTCTTCGACTGGGCCGACCAGGGCGTCGAGCGCGGCAGCGCCCTCCATGTGCCCGCCGCCCGCTGTCTGTCGGCCGTCGCGGGACCCGAGGACCGGCCAGCGATCGTCAAGGCCGCACGCGAAGGTTCCGACGGCGCGCGCTGCGCCGCCCTGCACCATCTCGCCGAGTCACGCGACCCCGTCGTCCTTGATCTGATCGAGGCCGCGGTGTCGGGCGGCTCCCGCACCGTCGCCGACGCCGCCGTCTCCGCGTTCGAGCGGATGTGCGGCGACGAGGCCGTCGACCGGGCCCGCGGCTGGGTGCACCGGCCCGACGCGCTCGGCGCGTCCGCGGCGGGCGTGCTCGCCTGCCGGGGCGCCGCCAAGGACGACAAGCTGGTCCTCGGCGCGCTGCGCGAGACCGTACGGGCCGACGGGCCCGACGCGCCCCTGCTGTGGAGGCTCGTCGACGGGGCCGGACGGCTCGGCATCGGCTGCGCCGCACCCGTACTGCGCCATGTGTACCGGGAGACCGCCTCCTCGCAGCTGCGCGGCCGCGCGGCCCGCGCGCTCGCCGCCACCGACGCCTCCTTCGCCACCGGATTCGCCGTCGAATGCCTGTGGGACTGCGAGGAGACCACCAGAGAAGTCGGCGCGCTGCACGCCGAGACCGGTGATGTGCGCGTTGCCGAGCGATTGCGCCGACTTGCCGCGGATCCGGCCGAGGAGGCAGAGGTGCAAACCGCCGTACGCAGCAGAATCGGCCCGGACATGCCCGCCGTGTGACATTAGGGACGCGAAACGGCCCCGGCCACAAACGCTCATGGGACGTTAGCCAAGCGGAAAGATCCACGTTGGCACAGCCACCCCGGGCCAGACGACAACACGGGTATGCGTGTCGTCATCGTCACCGAATCCTTTCCGCCAGACGTCAATGGTGTGGCGCACTGCGCCCTGCAGACCGCCCGGCACCTCGCCGCGCGCGGTCATGACCCGCTCGTCATAGCCCCGGCGGTCGCCGGGGCCGACAGCTCCGACCGGAGCGCGCCCTGCCCCGTGGTGCGCGTCCCCTCTCTGCCGCTGCCCGGATATCCGCAAGTACGGGTGGCGCTCCCCAGCCGCCGGGTGGCGGCCGCGATCTCCGCCCACCGGGCCGAGCTCGTCCATCTGGCCAGCCCGTTCGTACTCGGCGTGCGCGGTATGGCGGCAGCGGCGCGGCTGGGCCTGCCGGCCGTCGCCGTCTACCAGACCGACCTCGCCGGCTATGCCCGTACGTACGTGGGCGCCGGCGAAGGGGCCGCGTGGCGGCGCATCCGCACCGTGCACAGCGCCGCGGACCGCACGCTCGCCCCCTCCAGCGCCGCCCTGCGCGATCTGGAGGAGCACGGGGTGGAGCGGGTGCGGCTGTGGCCGCGCGGCGTGGACACCGCACGTTTTCGGCCGGAGCTGCGCGACGAGAAACTGCGCCGCGAGCTCGCCCCGAACGGCGAGCTGATCGTCGGCTATGTCGGTCGGCTCGCCCCCGAGAAGCATGTCGAACTCCTCGCCGGGGCCTGCGGGATGCCCGGCGTACGGGTCGTGGTCGTCGGCGACGGGCCGAGTGAGCCGTCTCTGCGCACCGCACTGCCCGGAGCCGTCTTCCTTGGCCGCAGGACCGGCGACGACCTCGCCCGGATCTTCGCCTCGCTCGACGTCTTCGCGCACACCGGTCCGTACGAGACCTTCTGCCAGACCGTGCAGGAGGCCATGGCCAGCGGGGTGCCGGTCATCGCCCCGGCCGCGGGCGGACCGCTCGACCTGGTCGACCACGGGCGTACCGGGCTGCTGGTCGAGCCGCGGGAGGTGGACGCGGTGCAGACGGCGGTCGCGACGCTGGCGGGGGACCCGGAGCTGCGTGCCGCGTACGGGCTGGCCGGGCGGGCCGCCGTCGAGGGCAGGACCTGGGCCGTGATCGGGGACCTGCTCCTCGACCACTACGCCGATGTGCTGGGCGCGCGTACGGCGGTGGCGGCGTGAGCGCGCTGCGGATCGTACGGCTCGCGAACTTCGTCACCCCGGCCTCCGGCGGCCTGCGAACCGCGCTGCGCGAGCTCGGCAAGGGCTATCTGGCCGCGGGCCACGAGCCGGTGCTGATCGTGCCCGGCGACCTGGCGAGCGACCAGCTCACCCCGCAGGGACGGGTGATCACCCTGCCCGGGCCCGAGCTGCCGGGCACCGGCGGCTACCGGGTGCTGGCAGGCCGGCGGCGGCTGCGCGACGTCCTGGAGAGCATCGAACCCGACCGGATCGAAGTCTCCGACCGCACCACCCTGCGGTGGACGGGCGAGTGGGCCCGGCGCCACCGGATCCCCTCGGTGATGGTCTCGCACGAGACGGCCGACGGGGTGCTCAGGACGTGGGGGCTCTCGGAGTCGCTCGCCGGCCGGACCGCGGACCGGCTCAACCGCCATACCGCGTGGGCGTATTCGCGGATCGTGTGCACGACGGAGTGGGCGGAGCGGGAATTCGTCCGCATCGGGGCGCGCAATGTGGTGCGCGCGCCCCTGGGCGTCGATCTGGTCGGCTGCAGGCCGGGACGGCGCAGCAAGGTCCTGCGCGCGAAGTACGCCGCCGGGGCCGAGGTGCTTCTGCTGCTCTGCTCCCGCCTCTCGGTCGAGAAGCGCCCGGGCATGGCTCTGGACGCGCTCGCCGAGCTGCGAGAACGCGGTGTGCGGGCCTCCCTGGTGGTCGCGGGCGACGGCCCGCTGCGGGCCGCGCTGACCCGCAGGGCCCGGGCGGAGCGGCTGCCCGCGGTCTTCCTCGGCTATGTCGGCGACCGCGAGGTGGTGGCCGACCTCCAGGCGGCGGCGGACCTCTGCCTGGCGCCGGGCCCCGCGGAGACCTTCGGGCTCTCGGCCCTGGAGGCGCTGGCCTGCGGCACGCCGGTCGTGGCGAGCGCGTCGTCGGCGCTGCCGGAGGTGGTCGGCGATGCGGGAGCGGCCGCTCTCGACACTCCGGAGAACTTCGCCGACGCGGTACAGATGCTGCTCGCACGCCCGGAGAACGACCGCCGCGAGGCGGCCAGGGCGCGGGCCGAACTCTTCGACTGGCAACGGTCGGTAGATGCGTTCCTGGCGGCACACGAGGCCCCGCCGGTGCGTGAGCGAGCACACGGAGAAGGGGTGACGGCGTGACGGCGGGGCGGGGCGCCACGCTGGTGGACGAGCCGGGCTCGGAGGGCCCGGAAGGGGGCGCGGAGGCCTGTCGGCACGAGGCGATGGTGCGCGTCGACGGGCTTGACGCGGAACGTCAACGCGCCACCGGGAGCGCCCCGGCGGTCGGGGTCGGCGCCCCGGTTGGCGCGTGCGTCTCCATGGCTGCCGTCGTGGCCCCGGCGGTCGGGGACGGCGCCCGCGTGGGCGAGTACGTCTCCCAGGCTGCCGTCCTGGCCCCGGCGGTCGGCGACGGCGCCCCGGTGGGCGCGTATGCCGCCAAGGCCGCCGCCGTACCCCCGACCGTCAGCCACCGCGCGCCCGGCGCCGGGCCCGTCCCGCAACGCCCCTCGCGCGCGCCCCGTTTCGCCGCTCTCGGCGACTCCCTCACCGAAGGCGTCGGCGATCGCGTCGGTGACCACTGGCGGGGGTGGGCCGCTCTGCTCGCCTCAGGGATCGGGGGTGGCGACGCGCCCGCCGAGTTCCGGAACTTCGCAGTCAGCGGGGCGCTCACCCGGGACGTCGTCGAGCGGCAGGCCCCCGAGGCGCTGGCGTTCGAGCCCGACATCGCCGCCGTACTCGTCGGGGTCAACGACACCCTGCGCCGCACCTTCGACATCGAGGACATGGCCCGGCAGCTCGACGCCGTGTGCAAGCAGCTCGTGGCCCGCGGCACCGTGCTGCTGACCGCCTGTCTGCCCGACCCCGGCAGCATGCTCGGGCTGCCCCTGCCGCTGGCCCGCCCGCTGGCCAGGCGTCAGCGGGCGGTCAACGCGGTCGTCCACGCCCTGTCCGACCGCTACGGCGCCGTACATCTGCACACCGCGGACGCTGCCTGGGTCGCCGACCGGTCCATGTGGAGCGCCGACCGGCTGCATCCGGGCGAGCGTGGGCACCGGATGATCGCCCGGCGCTTCCACGAGCTGCTGGTCGAACGCGGGCTCGCCCACGGGACGGCGCCCGGCTGCGAGCCCGAGCAGCCGCCGCCGAGCCGGTCCGCTTCCGTGGTGTGGCTCGCCACGGCCGGCACCGCGTGGGTGGCGCGCCGCTGCACCGACCTGCTGCCGCAGCTGATGCGGCTGGCGGGCGCGGAGGTACGCCACTGGGCGCGCGGCACCAGCGCACGCCTGGACCTGAGCGCCGAGCATGCCCTCTCGTCCGCTCTGGCCGCCGTGTCGCTGGACGGTCCCGTTGCCGGAATGGGGGAATGAGCGGGCGCCGGGAGTTCTGGATCGACCGTGGCGGCACCTTCACCGACGTGGTGGGCAGACGCCCCCGTTGAGCGTGGTCTCCAGGACCGCCGCCGCCGTGGGGTTGCCGACGAGACGGTTGACGAGAGCTGCCGAGTGCGGGTCGAGCGCCCCGGAGCGCGGCACCCCAGATGGGCATGCCCGGGCCGCCCCAGGTCCTGCACGGTGGTCAGCGCCCCGGCCCGGGCCGGGACGGAGGTGCGCGGGGTGGCCCTGTGCGGAACCGCGTACTGCTGCGGCAGCCCCGTCAGATAGCCGAAGCCCGGTGAGAACCCACAGAAGGCGACCCGGAATTCGGCCGCCGAATGGATCCGTACGACCTCCTCCTCCGGCACCCGCCGCAGCTCTGCGACATCCGCCAGATCGGGCCCGTCGTAACGCACTGGAACCTCAATCGCGTTCTCCACGTGCGCGTGGAGCGCCGGAATCTCCCAGTGAACGAGCTTCCGAGCGAAGTGCTCCGGCCCGTCGAGCCCGTCGAGGAGGACCGTCCGCGCGGCGGGGGCGATCTCCCGGATCGCGGGAAGAACGCCCGCGGCGCGCCGGCGCAGCAGTTCGGCATGGAGCGGACCGGCCTCATCACCGTCGGCCAGCTCGACGAGGAGGGCCCGGTCGCCGACCGGAAGTGCCCTCAGACGAAGGCTTCCACACGGACGCCGACGGTTTCCAGCTCCCGTCGCACCCGGCGGGCGAGCGTGACGGCCCCCTGGGTGTCGCCGTGCAGGCAGAGCGAGCGGGCACGCACCGCGACCGACCGTCCGCAGCGCGAGGTGACCACCCCGAACCGCGCCATGCTGACAGACCGTTCGACGACGGCGGCCGGGTCGCTGAGCACCGCGCCGTCCTGCTCGCGCGGCACCAGCGTGCCCTCCGCGGTGTACGCGCGGTCCGCGAACGCCTCGGTGACGACGGGCAGTCCGGCCTTCTCCGCCATGGTGTGCAGCTTCGATCCGGGCAGCCCGAGCAGTGGCAGCCGCTCGCCCGACAGCAGTACGCCTTCGACGACGGCCGCCGCCTGCTCGTCGTCGTGGACGACGCGGTTGTACAGAGCGCCGTGCGGTTTGACGTACGAGACACGTGACCCGGCCGCCCGGGCGAAGATCTCCAACGCCCCTATCTGATAGGCGATCTCGGCGGCCAGCTCGTCGGGCGGGACGTCCATGGAGCGCCGTCCGAAGCCGGCCAGATCGCGGTACGAGACCTGGGCGCCGATCCGCACCGAGCGGTCCGCCGCCAGCTCGCAGACCCGGCGCATGGTGGCCGCGTCCCCGGCGTGGAAGCCGCAGGCGACATTGGCGCTGGTGACGACGGACATCAGCTGTTCGTCGTCGGTCAGCCGCCAGCGGCCGAAGCCTTCGCCGAGGTCGGCGTTGAGATCGATGGACGCCCAGGTCATGTGCTCCTCTTTCCCACTTCTTCTCAGGCCACGCGGTACTGCTCGTCGCGGGCGTCCATGATGAACATCTGGCCCGGCGCGTGCGTGACCGCGAACGGCTGCCGCGAGGCCGTCTCCGCCGCCTGCGGCGTGACCCCGCACGCCCAGAACACCGGGAACTGCTTGCGAGCCGCGTCAGGCGTCCAGGCGTGCCCGCCGACCCGCTCCACGGCGGGGCCCCCGGGCCGGTTCTTCGTCCCGTCCGTGGCCCGGTCAGTCGTCCCGTTCACAGCAGCTCCTTGCCACGCGTCTCGGGCAGGCCGAGCAGCGCCACCACCGCGAGCCCGTAGCCGACGGCGCCGAGGACGAGCGCGCCGCCGACTCCCCAGCTGTCGGAGAGAAAACCGACGAGGGTGGGCAGGAACGCCCCCACGCCGCGGCCGCAGTTGTACGTGAAGCCCTGGCCGGTGCCGCGTACGGCGGTCGGATAGAGCTCGCTGAGGAACGATCCGAAGCCACTGAAGATCGCGGACATGCAGAAGCCGAGCGGGAACCCGAGGACGAGCAGCAGACCGTTCGCCCCCGAGGGGATGTTGGTGTAGGCGAGGATCCCGATCGCGGACAGCACGGCGAAGAGGATGATGTTCTTCTTCCGGCCGATCCGGTCCGAGAGATAGCCGCCGGTGAGATAGCCGATGAAGGCACCGGATATCAGGAAGGTCAGATAGCCGCCGGTGCCGACGACGGTGAGCCCCCGCTCGGTCTTGAGGTACGTCGGCACCCAGGTCGCCAGCGTGTAGTAGCCGCCCTGGACGCCGGTGGAGAGCAGCGTCGCGAAGAACGTCGTCCGCAGCAGGTCCTTCTTGAAGATCGTGGAGAAGGAGCCGCGCTCGGCGCTGGCGGTGCGACGCGCGGCCGCCTCGGGTGCGTCGCTGACATTCCGCCGTACGTAGATCACCAGCAGGGCGGGCAGCGCGCCCGTCCAGAACATCACACGCCAGGCGGTGTCGGCGTCGAGGAACTGGAAGACCAGCGTGTAGACGATGACCGCGAGCGCCCAGCCGGCCGCCCACGCGCTCTGCACGGCGCCGAGGGTGCGGCCGCGGTGCTTGGCGTCGGCGTACTCCGCGACCAGGATCGCGCCGACGGCCCACTCGCCGCCGAAGCCGAGACCCTGAAGGGCCCGGAAGACAAGCAGCGTCTCGTAGTTGGGGGCAAAACCGCACAGAACGGTGAACACCGCATAAGTGATCACCGTGAGCATCAGTGCCTTCACCCGGCCGATCCGGTCGGCGAGGATGCCGGCGCCGGCGCCGCCCACGGCGGAGACGACCAGGGTGACGGTGGTGAGAAGTCCGGTCTGTCCGTTGTCGAGACTGAAGTACGCGGCGATCGCCACCATGCTGAGCGGCAGCGTGAAGTAGTCGTAGGAGTCGAGGGCGTAGCCGCCGAACGCACCGCCGAAGGCGCGGCGGCCGCGTGGACCGAGCGCCTTCAGCCATGCGAACGCGCCGGTGTCCTCGGGGAGTTCGCCCTGCTTCGGCTGTGACTGGGTCGTACTCATCTGCACCTCGCAGAGGGGGAGGAGGGCGCTGCCGAGACCGTGCGGTGACGCCAAGGTAGGGGATTGTTGAACGATCAGACAAGGGTTATGTCGGTTCGTTCTTGCTTCTACGCTTCTACGATGGAGCTCGCGCGTCGGCGAGAGCGGCCGGCGAGGGAGAGGGGGCGTCGTGGGGACGACGGAGTCCGAGATCGGCGGACTGGCGGACGACCGCCCGCTGTTGGGCCGCACCAGCACGGCGGAACGGGTCGCGGACATCCTGCGCACCCGCATCGCGGAGGGCTACTTCCCGCCTGGAGAACGCCTTTCGGAGGAAAGCATCGGCAAGGCGCTCGGCATCTCGCGCAACACACTGCGCGAGGCGTTCCGGCTGCTGACACACGAGCGGCTGCTGACACATGAGCTCAACCGCGGGGTGTTCGTGCGGATGCTCGCCGTTCAGGACGTCGTGGACATCTACCGCACCCGGCAGTTGGTGGAGTGCGCCGTCGTGCACGGGCTCGGAGAGCCGCCGTACGCGCTGGACCAGCTGGACGCGGCCGTGGCGGGCGGCGAGCGGTCGGAGCGTGAGCGCGACTGGAAGGGCGTCTCCACGGCCAACATCCACTTCCATCGCGAACTCGTCGCCCTCGCAGGCAGCGCGCGCACGGATGAGCTGATGCGCAGCGTGCTGGCCGAGCTGCGGCTGGCGTTCCATGTGGTGGACGACCCGCGGCGGCTGCACCAGCCTTATCTCGTACGCAACCGGGCGATTCTGGAATCCCTGAGAGCGGGGGACCGGTCGGGCGCTGAGCGGCTCCTGGCGGACTACCTCGACGACTCGCGCCTGCAACTGGTCGAGACGTACGCGCATCTCGTCGCGGAGGAGGACGCGGACGGAGCGTAGCGGGGCCGGTCGCTTCTGCGCCGTTGCGGCCGTTGTCAGTGCGAGGACCTAATCTGTGCAGCGTGACTTCGCCTGCCTCGACGGACTTCGTTCCGCCCCAGCTCAGCGCGGGGCCGCGGCCCGCGCAGGGCCCGGCCGCCGACGAAGGGCTCGCGCGGCGGCTGCGCGCGCTCGCGTGCACCGCGCCGCTGCACGACCTCGACACCCGCAAGGCGAATCTCGCGGGGGAGTACACGGTGTACGCGATGGCGGAGGTCGCCCTCGCGGCGATCGACCTCGTCACGCTGAACATGGACTTCGACACCGGCGCCGATCATGACCAGATAGTGGCGAGGCTGCTCCCGCGCGTCGCCGCCCAGGCCCCGCGGCGCCCGGTCGCCGAGCACGAGCGCGTCGCCCGCTGGGTCCTGGAGAACCTGATCAACGTCGGCAGCGTGGACCGCGGATTCCGCGCGGTGTACGGCACCTTCGGCCCCGACGGCGTCTACACGCGGCGTGACTACGACTTCAAGCTCATCGAGGAAGTACCGGGGTACGGCGGCAGCGTCTATCTCCGTACGACCGACGAAGCGGTCAACGTCCTGGTCGGTGCGCTCGACACGGACGTCACCAGCGCGCAGATCGCGGCCGAGGTGAAGCTGGAGGTCCTGATCAGCAGGGGCCGCCTCGCCGACGCCCAGCTCGCGGCCGAGCAGGCCAGATACCGCACCGTGCAGTACGCCGGGACCCTGCGCAGAACGCTGGAGGCGACCCGGCGCAATGTGCGGGCCGTCGACTGGCTCAACGCGGTGCCTGACATGATCGCCGAGGCGCTCGACCATGTCGCCGACCGCTACCGCCATGAGAACGCGATCCTGACGAACATCCGCAAGGCCAGGGACGAGGCCGAAGACCCCGAGCACAAGCGGCGCGCCGCCGAGCTCGTCGACATCGTCAAGGACTGCATCCGCCGCCACACCCAGCTCCAGTCCCGGCTGCTCGAGGCCGGCCCGCTGTTCCGCGCCGAACAGGACCGCCAGGCCTTTGCCCGCCCCACCGCCCGGACCGGGCTCGATCTGTACGGGCAGCTGGTCGCCCCGATCCTGCCGCTCCCGGTGAAGGCGGCGATCCGCGTCACGGACGCGTTCTTCGCCCGCGGGACCGGTTTGCGTACGCCGTCGTCCGTACGGGTCGGCGACCTGGTCGACATGCTGCTCACCCCGCCGATGGAGCGCGAGTATCTGGGCGCGGAGATGCCCGAGCCGGATCTGATCGCCACGCCCGACGACAGCCGCTTCAGCGAAGGGCAGCTGGCGAGCGCGATGGAACTGCTCGACCTGGAGCACGACGCGCCGCGCCGCCTCTCGGGACTGCTCGCCGAGGCCCGCCGTCGCGATCCCGAACTGCCGTATCTGGTCGCCCTGCTGGCCATCCACGCGGCGAGCCCACCGGTCGGCACGGCCTACCGCCAGGGCGAGGAGCGGCTGCTGTTCGCCGTCGACGACGGCACCGAACTGGACGACCCGGAATTCGGCGGGGCGGACCTGATCGTGGGCACGGCACTGCTGGACGCGGCGGGCATGGCGGCGGCCCGCACGGAGGCGGCGTGAGCATCCTGCCGGGGCTCCGCCCCGGACCTCGCGCCTCGATCGCCGGCGGGGCTGAATTTTCCGCTGGTCGGCCTGAAGATTCAGGCCGACCAGCGGAAATCAAGCCCGTTGGGGGTCCCCCGGACGAAGTCTGGGAGAGATTGAGGACACTGCCCCCTACGTCCGGAGGGCGTGGGGGCCCCAGAAGGGCGTGCGGGGGGTCTGGGGGCTTGCCCCCGGTTACGGGAAGGGGCGGGGTGGGGGAGAGGCTCGCCGCAGGCCTCCCGTCCCGTCCCGAACCCCACCCCCTCAGCCCAGACCTTCCGCAGGAGCATCCGTGACCGACCACCACGCCTGGCGTGAGGCCGACGCCCATGACGCGTCGGCTCCAGCCACCCCGGCCGCCACCCCCGCCGCCGTCACGCCCGCCGACGCCGCCGACGCCGCGCGGCTCGTCTCCTTCGGGCTGCAGCCCAAGCTGCTGCCCGCGCGCGACGCCGAATACGCCGAACTGCTCCGCCGCTACCGCGAAGAGACCGCCTTCGCCCGGCTCGCCGACGCCGTCGCCACCGGCCTAGGGCTCGTCGTGCTCGAAGTCTCCCCCCGCGCCGGCATGGCCGTCACCGCCGGTGAGGACTCCGTCTTCGCCGTCCGCATGGGCGACTACGCCCGCCGCGCGTCCGCCGACTCCGCCGACCGCTTCCTGCACGGCCTGGCCCATCTCGCCGTCGCCGCCATGGCGTTCCCCCGCCCCGAGGACCTCGCCGACGACGGCTACATCGGCCGCATCACGGTCAACGGCGTCGACGCATTCGTCCGCCAGGCCTGCCGCCGCCTGGAGGAGCGCGCCGACGCGCAGGGCGAGAACACCGACCCCGCCACCGACGCCCCCGGCCTGGAAGCCGCCTGGCGGATCTACGCACGGCGCAGCGCCACCGGCGCCACCAAGGACGCGCGACGCCTCGCCGGATCCACCACCGGCATCGTCGGCAAGGCGGTCGCCTTCCTCACCGACTCCGGCTTCCTCCAGCGGACCGGTGACGACGCCGGAGGCGCGTACCGCACCACCGCCCGCTACCAGCTGCAGGTGCGAGACATGGCGGGCAGCTCGGCCATGGCCGAGCTCATCGAGCTCGGCGTCGTACCGGTCAGCGACGGCACCGCCACCCTCGTGCCGCCGCCCGACGCGGACGACCTGGAGCTGGCGGCCGACGCCGGCCTGCCCTTCCACGCCTGATCCCGTACCTCCCTGCCAACTACGAGAGTCCGCCGCCATGTACGAGCTGTCCCGGGTCCGCCTCTACTCCATCGGGCCTGCCGGTGCGCGCTATGCCGACACCGTGCTGGACCTGCGCGGAGTCGGCGAGCCCGTGCCCCACCCCGCCCCCACACAGGCGGAGTTCTTCGAGGAGGATCCGGTCGGCCCGCCGCGCCGCCCCGCGCCCGCCGGCGTGCTCTTCCTGGAGAACGGCGGCGGCAAGTCCGTACTGCTGAAGCTGATCTTCTCTGTGATGCTGCCCGGCCACCGCAACACCCTCGGCGGCGCCAGCTCCGGCGTACTGCGCAAGTTCCTGCTCGCCGACGACTGCGGACATGTCGCCCTGGAGTGGCAGCACACGCTCACCGGCGAGCTGGTGGTGGTCGGCAAGGTCAGCGAGTGGCGGGGCCGTCAGGTCTCGGGCGACCCGCGGAAGTTCGCGGAAGCCTGGTACTCCTTCCGGCCGGGACCGGGGCTCAGCCTCGACTCGCTGCCGGTGGCCGAGTCGACCGCTGTCCGTCCGACCGTCGAGGGCGCGTCGGGCGCGCAGGGCCGCCGCCGCACGATGAAGGGCTTCCGGGACGCCATCACCGAGGCGGGCAAGGCGTATCCGCACCTCGAGGTGTACTGGGAGGAGATCCACGACCGCTGGAACGAACACCTCGGCGATGTGGGTCTCGATCCCGAACTGTTCCGCTACCAGCGGGAGATGAACGCGGACGAGGGCGAGGCGGCCGGGCTCTTCGCCGTCAAGAAGGACTCCGACTTCACCGATCTGCTGCTGCGGGCCGTCACCGACACCCGCGACACGGACGGTCTCGCCGACCTCGTCAGCAGCTTCGGCAACAAGCTCGGCCGCCGCGCCGAACTCACCGAGGAACGCGACTTCACGGCCGGCTCGGTCGATCTGCTCGGCCGGATCGTGGAGGCGGCCGAGGCCCGGACCCGGGCCCGCGACATCCACGCGGGCGCCGAGCGTCGTACACGCACGCTGGCCCGCCGGCTCTCCGCCCGCGCCGCTCAGGAACGGGGCCGTACGGCAGACCTCGCCCAGCAGGTCACCGCCGCCGCGCACACGGTGACCGAGGCCGAGCAGGCCCGCAGCCGCAGCTCGCTGATCGCCGCGGAACTGGCCTACCGGCACGCCTCGTTGGCCTTGGCCGTCGCGGAGAAGGGCGCCGCGGCGCAGCGGCGTGAGCTGGCCGACGCGCGTACGCTGCACTCCGCCTGGCAGGCCGCGGAAGCCGTACTGCGCCACCGCGCCGCCGCCGACCGCTCCGCACGCGTCGCCGCGGCGATCCGCGAGGCCGAACGGGACGCCGCCCCGGCGCTCGCAGCCCGTGCCAAGGCCGCCGCCGACCTCGTCCGCGCACTGCACTCCGCAGCGGAGGCAGGCGAGCGGGTGGCCAACGAGGAGGAGGAGCGCTCCGCGGCGCTCCAGGAGGCGGGGGAGGCCGCCCACCGCGACGCGACGGCCGCCGCCACGGAGGCGCAGCGCGCCCGTAGCGAGATCGGTCACCTGCGGCAGCGGCTGACCGAGGTCGAACAGGAGACGGCCGAGGCGGTACGGGCAGGCTGGCTCGACGACACCGCGCCCGACGCCGACCCGGCGCGGGCGGCGCTGGCGGCGAGCGACGCGGAGAAGACGGCGGTCGCGGCGTGGGACGCGGCCCGCGAGGCCGCCCGAACGACGGCGGACCACGCGCGCGACGCGGCCGCGGCGGAGGCCCGCGCGGAACTGGCGGCGGCCCGCGCATCGGACGCGGCGGTGGCCGCGGACAACGCATACGAGGCGGAGCGCCGCGCGGCGGACTCGATCGCCGGTGACGATCGCCTGGCGGAGCTGCTGAGTCTGCCACCGACGCTGCATGCGGCGGTGCCGTCACCGCGGCAGGGGAGGGTGGTCGCGGCCGGCCAGGAGCCCGGGGGAGTGCGCGCGGGGGACGCGGCGAGGTCTGCTGCCGGCGGTGGTACGGGCGATGTGCCCGACCCGTCGCAGGCGAGAAGCGACGCCGCTGCCGAGGCGGCCTCCGGCGACGCGGCCGACCCCGCCCACGGTGGTTCCCGTGCCGACTCCACCGCGATGCCCGGCAGCGGACAGGAACCCCACGCCGACAACGCGCCCGGCATCGGCACCGCCCTCCGCACCGCCGAAGGGCCCCTCACCGCCGAGGAGTTGGACCGATACGCCGACGAGCTGCGGGAGCTGCTCGACCAGGGCATCGCCTCCGCCGAGCGTCAGCTCTTCGACCTGCGCACCGCCGCCGCCGACGACGCCCGCATCCTCGGTGCGCTCGGCGACGGCGGGCTGCTGCCCCCCGGGCCCGACGTCCTCGCGACCGTCGAGTACCTCGGCGAGCACGGTATCCCCGCCCTGCCCGGCTGGCGTTACCTCGCGCAGGCCGTCGACCCGGCCGACCACGCCGCCGTGCTGGCCGCTCGGCCCGAGCTCGTCGACGGCGTGGTGATCACCGATCCCGCCTCGCACGCCCGCGCGCGCGAAGTGCTCGGCGCAGCCGCGCTGTTGCCCCGGTCCGCCGTGGCCGTCGGCACGGCCGCCGCGCTGCTCGCGCCGGTGCCAGGACCCGGCCCGGGCGGCGCCGGTGACGGGGATGTGTTCCTCGTACCACCGAACCCGGCCATGCACGACGAACACGCGGCCGACGAGGAGCGGCAGGCGCTGCGAGCCCGGGCGACCGCGCGGGACGAGGAGATCCGTGCACTCGCGGCCCGGCTGGCCGGAGACCGTTCGATCGCCGCGCGGCTCGGCTCGTGGCGCGCGGACTGCCCGCCCGGGATGCTCGCCGAGCTCGCGCAGGGCGCCCAGAGCGCACGCGAAGCCGCCGAGGAGGCGCAGGAGGCGCTCGCCGAAGCCCGTACCGTACGCGCCGAGGCGGACGAGGCCGCGGCCGACGCAGCCCGGGTGCGCGACGAGCGCCAGGACGCGGCCCAGCGTGCCCGCCGTGCCGCCGACGCACTCGCGGGGCTCGCCTTCCGGCTCCGTGAGCGCGCCGGCTGGCAGGTGAAACTGCGTGAACTGGCGGACGACGCCGCCGAGTCCGAGGCCCGCGCCACGACCTTCCTGGAGCGCGCGAAGGCCGCCGACGAGGATCGCCGCGCCGCCCAGCGTGCCGGTGACGACGCCCGTCGTACGGCACGCGCGCTGCGCGCCGAGCGCGCCGAGATCGCCGGTGCCCCGGAGAACCTGCCGGAGGCGGAGACGGACACTCCGCGCACCGCGCTGCCCGCCCTGCGTGAGGCGTACCGGGCCGCATCCCAGCTGTACGAGAAGGTGGGCGTCGGCGCCGACCTGCGCGCCGAACAGGCCCGTGCCGAGAGCGACGAGAGCGCCGCCCTCGCCGAGCTCGACAGGCTCACCAACAAGGTCCGCACCCGCGCCGCCCAGCTCCTGGAGGGCACGGACGGCGCCGACGGTCCCTCCCGCCAGGCCGCGGCCGCCCGCGCCGAGTCGCTCGTACAGATGCTGGAGTCGCGCGCGTCGGAGGCCAGCGAGAAGCTGGGCCGCCTCCGAGGCGAGGCCGAGCGGCTGGCTCCGTCCCCCGGACTTCGGCATGGGGGACCCCACGGCGAGTCGCACACAGACCTTCCCGAGGAGCTGGTCCCAGCCGACGCCGAACAGGCCCAGGCCCTGCTGCGTACCGCCACCGCCGAACTGGCGGCGCGCACCGACGCGTTGGAGACGGCCCGTGCCGCCCACGCCGGCCTGCTCCAGGCGCATCGCGCAGCCGAGGACGCGGCGGGCGGCTTCGACGACACCGCCGCGCTCCTGCGCGACCTGCTGCGGGAGCACCACGAGGACGACGGGCAGGAAGCGCCCGAGCCGTACCCCGGCAGCCTGGAGGAGGCGCGGCACTCCGCCGCCGAGGCCCGCCGGTCACTGCGCGGCTGCGCCACCGACCTGTCGGCGGCTGAGGCAGCAGTGCGGGAAGCCGGCGACATCCTCGTACGGCACGCCAACTCCACCCGGTACGAGCAGGTGCGCACCCCCGCGCGCCAGCAGATCCGGGAGCTGCCCGCCGCCGCGCTGCCCGAGCACGCCGCGAAGTGGGCGGAGGCCTTCGCGCCCCGGCTGCGCGTGCTGACCGACGAGCTCGAGCAGCTGGAGCGCAACCGCGACACCATCGTCGACCGGCTGCGCGGTCTGGTGGAGTCCGCGCTGACGACGCTCCGTTCGGCGCAGCGGCTCTCCCGTCTTCCGGAGGGGCTCGGCGAGTGGTCAGGGCAGGAGTTCCTGCGGATCCGCTTCGATGAGCCGGACCAGGCGACGCTCGCCGAGCGGCTCGGCGAGGTCATCGACGAGGCGACCCGCGCGGCCGTGAAGAAGAACTCCACGGCGGCGTACGGGGAGGGCCGCCGGGACGGAATGTCCTTGCTGCTGCGCGGAGTTCAGGCCGCACTCCAGCCGAGGGGCATCGCCGTGGAGATCCTCAAGCCCGACGCGGTGCTGCGCGCCGAGCGGGTCCCGGTCGGGCAGATGGGCGACGTCTTCTCCGGCGGCCAGCTGCTCACCGCGGCCATCGCGCTGTACTGCACGATGGCGGCTCTGCGCAGCAACGACCGCGGCCGGGACAAGCACCGGCATGCCGGCACGCTGTTCCTCGACAACCCGATCGGCCGGGCCAACGCGACGTATCTGCTGGAGCTCCAGCGGGCCGTCTCCGATGCGCTGGGCGTTCAGCTGCTCTATACGACAGGGCTCTTCGACACCACGGCACTCGCCGAATTCCCGTTGGTCATCCGGCTGCGCAATGACGCGGATCTGCGTGCGGGCCTGAAGTACATCAGCGTGGAGGAGCATCTGCGCCCCGGCCTGCCGCAGCAGGACCCGTCGGGCGAGACGGTGCACGGCGAGATCACGGCGACCCGCATGTTCAAGCGAACCCCGGTCCCACCGGAGAATGTCAGCCCTTCCGGCCTCTGAGGAGCCCCGAGACCTCCTCCACCCCCGTCACGCCTCCGACAGTCGGCCGCCCCGGCTCCGTTCCCGTCGCCGTATCCGTGCACTCTCGCGCGCCGCCGCCCGCGCCGTGCGTCGTGCCCGGCGGCGTTCACGGCGCAGCTGACGCGCTGTGCTGCTCGGCATGGACACCACGCCATTGCGCTGGTTCCACACCTGGCGGGTCACCCACACGTCGAGCACCGCCCACGTCGCCACCACCGTGCTGCCCACACTGCTGAGCACCATGGGAAACGCCAGCCAGGACCCGGTAAGCGTGCACAGAAACGCGATCATCCCCTGAATCATCGTCAGCGACGCTATGATCACCGCGCGCACCGCCGCAGTACGGACCGGATCAGCCATGCGCCGTCGCACCGCCGGTTCCTCCACCCAGAGTTCCCGCGGGACATTCGCATAACTCGTCGCCCGCGCTGTGCCGCGACGCTCGTCCGTATCCATGGACCTGTCACTCCCCACCTCTGTCCGACATCAGGGTGGCTGCCCCGGTTCCGCTGCTTTACTCCGGCACCCGCAGCGAGCGAACCGAAGCCGAAACCGAAGCGATGCGCGCGGCGTAGTGCGAACACCCGTGCCCCCCGCACAGAATGACGATTGACCAGGCCGGATGATTCCCGCGGATCGAAAAATTCCAGCCATCTGCGGCGGTCCGAAAAATGATGTGCCGCCAGGTGCGGTCCCACGCCGCGGGGAATGCCATCTCCCCGAATACCAGGACAACCCGTGATCAAGACGTCCGTCCTCGGCCGAAAATCGTCCGGACGTGCCTTCGAGTTGTCTGTGTGACAGTAGTAGGCTCACGCCGTTTGTTGACGGAACACCACCCGCACCGGGCGGGGGTTGATCAGGGGGAGGCCATGCGCTTTCGCGGGAAGTCCATCCGCCGGAAGATCGTGGCGTTGTTGCTGGTGCCGCTCGTCTCCCTCACCGCCCTCTGGGGCTTCGCCACCGTACTGACCGGTCGGGAGGCCGATCAGCTTCTGGACGTCAGCTCAGTCGTCGAGAAAGTCGGCTATCCGGTCGCGGACGCCGTCAACGTCATTCAGAAGGAACGCCGCCAGACGCTCATCTACCTTGCGGACCGCAGGGCTTCGGAGGCTCTGCCCACCCTGCGCCGCCAGCGCGAGGCCACCGACGGGGCCGTCGCCAAGATCAAGGCGAATATGGCGAAGTCCGGAGTCCTCGACGACATGCGGCCGGACACCGCGCAGAAACTGGACTCGCTCCTCGAAGCACTCGACGGACTGGGCGCTCTGCGCCGCTCCGTGGAGACAGGGACCGTCTCCCGCAACCAGGCCCTGGATTTCTACAACCGGGTCGTCGACCCCTGCTACAGCCTCCTGCTGACACTCCACGCCTTCAACGACGTAGAGATGGAGCGGCAGGGCCGCGCCCTCGTCGGACTCGTCCGCGCCATGGAGATGCTCTCCCGCGAGGACGCTCTCATCGCCTCCTCGCTGACAACCCGCAAAATCACGGCAGATGAGATCCGCGCGCTCTCCGACTTCGTAGCGAAGCGCGAGCTGTACTACGAGACCAACCTCGAAGTCCTGCCCGCCAAGGAGCGCGAGGTCTACGAGCAGTACTGGCGCAGCCCCAAGACCGCGCCCCTGCGCGACGCCGAGGAACGCCTCATCACCGCGGGCCCCGTCAAGAACACCGGCGCGTCCGAGGGAGTCCGCTGGAAGGCGGTCGCCACCCCCGTCCTGGACGACCTCGCCCGCGAGGCCAAGGAGGCGGGCGTCCGCTACCAGGACCGCGTCGAGCCCGCCGCGTACAGCGTCTTCGTCAAGGCCGGAGTCGCGGGCGTACTGGGCTTCCTCGCCCTGCTGGTCTCGGTCATCGTGTCCGTACGCATCGGGCGCGACCTCGTCCGCGACCTCTCCCGGCTGCGCAAGGAGGCCCACGAGGTCTCCGGCGTACGTCTGCCCAGCGTGATGCGCCGGCTCGCCGCGGGTGAGCATGTGGACATCGAGACCGAAGCGCCGCGCCTCGACTACGACAAGGACGAGATCGGGCAGGCCGGCCAGGCGCTCAACACGCTTCAGCGGGCCGCTGTCGAGGCCGCCGTCCGGCAGGCCGACATGCGCCGCGGAGTCTCCGATGTCTTCGTCAACCTCGCCCGCCGCAACCAGGTTCTGCTGCACCGCCAGCTCACGCTCCTCGACACCATGGAGCGCCGCACCGAGGACACCGAGGAACTCGCGGACCTGTTCCGCCTGGACCACCTCACGACCCGTATGCGACGGCACGCCGAGGGCCTGGTGATCCTCTCCGGCGCCGCGCCCTCCCGGCAGTGGCGCAAGCCGATCCAGCTGATGGACGTCGTACGGGCCGCGGTCGCCGAGGTCGAGGACTACGAGCGCATCGAGGTGCGCCGGCTGCCGCGCATCGGCGTCGGCGGCCCCGCGGTCGCCGACCTCACCCACCTCATCGCCGAACTTCTCGAGAACGCCACGGTGTTCTCGCCCCCGCACACCGGCGTCCAGGTGCACGGCGAGCGGGTCGCCAACGGCTTCACCCTCGAAATCCACGACCGCGGGCTCGGCATGGCACCGGAAGTGCTGCTCGACGCCAATCTGCGGCTCGCGGAGACCCCCGAGTTCGAGCTCTCCGACACCGACCGGCTCGGCCTGTTCGTCGTCAGCCGGCTCGCCCAGCGGCAGAACGTCCGGGTCTCGCTGCAGCCTTCGCCGTACGGCGGGACCACCGCGATCGTCTTCATCCCCGCGGCCCTGCTCACCGAAGCCCCGGAGACCCAGGGCACCGGCTTCCGCCTCGACCGCAAGAGCGAGAGCGCGGCGGGGCGACGCGGCAGCGACGGCAAGCTCACGGCGCTCTCCAAGGTCCCCACCCAGCTGGGCGGCGCGGCGCTGCTCGACGGACCCGTCGAACTGGAGGCACCCGTCGGCGCGTTGGGCTTCGAGGACCGGTCCGGCCTCGGCGGTGACCGGTCCGGGCTCGGCGGTGACCGGTCCGGGCTCGGCGGTGACCGCCCCGGGCTCGGCGGTGAGCGCCCGGGCCTCGGGGGGGTCGACTCCCGCGCCGACATCGAGGACACGGAGAGCGAGCGCGGCGGGATCTTCCGCGCCCGGGCCCGCGACCGCCGCCGCCCGACCCCGGACGAGCAGCACCACCAGGCGCTGGACCAGACGCCCGAGCGGAACTCCGGGCCCGTGCCGCTGCCCCGCCGCAAGCCGCCGACCCTGGTCGCCGACCACGGCCGCAGGGTGGACGATCGTGGCCGCACGCACCCGGCCCCGGCACCCGAGCCCGAGCGTTCCGCAGAGCCCACGCCCGCGCCGGAGCCGCGCACCGGCCCATGGTCTCCATCCGCGCCGGAGCCGCGCCCCGCGCCCTGGCCGGGACCCGCACCCGCCCCGGAGCCACGCCGCGCGCCCTGGCCCGCGCCCGCCCCGGCATCGCCCGCCCCGTCGCCGGACAACGCGCGCACCCCCAAACGCGACCCCGACCCGGCATCCGCACCCCGACCCGCCACGGTAGACGGCCTGCCCCGCCGAGTCCGTCAGGCAAGCCTCGCCCCCCAGCTCAGGGAGGGCGCCGCCGCCGAACTGACCACAGCCCCGGCCGCGGGGCAGGACGTCGAACGCGATGCGGAACAAGTACGCAACCGGATGGCTTCCATGCAACGAGGCTGGCAGCGCGGCCGCCGCCAGAATGCCGAAGAGGCCGAGTACGAAGAGGCCACCGACCAGGCCACCGGCCCCGGCGAGACCGCACCAGGAACGACATCGGAGGGGGACGGTCGATGACCGCACCACACGCCGCAGCACCCAACGCCACCGGCGACGGCCTGACCACAACCACAAGGCGGTCCGGCGAACTCAACTGGCTCCTTGACGAACTGGTGGACCGCGTCGCCAGCATCCGCAAGGCACTGGTGCTCTCCGGTGACGGCCTCGCCACCGGCACCTCCCGGGAGCTGACCCGCGAGGACGGCGAGCACCTCGCCGCCGTCGCCTCCGGCTTCCACAGCCTCGCCAAGGGCGTCGGCCGCCACTTCGAGGCGGGCAAGGTCCGCCAGACCGTCGTGGAACTGGACGAGGCCTTCCTCTTCGTCACGGCGGCGGGCGACGGCAGCTGTCTGGCCGTCCTCGCCGACGCGGACTCCGACGTCGGGCTGGTGGCGTACGAGATGACGCTCATGGTCAAGCGGGTCGGAGCGCACCTGGCCACCGCTCCACGGACCGGCCAACCCGGGGGGTGAGTGGCCGGCATGAGTGACTCCGCTCAGTACGCTCGGAACCCGCACCACTTCTTCGACGCCGAAGCCGGCCCGGTCGTCCGTCCGTACGCGATGACCCGCGGCCGGACGAGCAGCGCCACCCGTCACGGCCTCGATCTGATCGCCCTCGTCGTGCCGGAGGCCGCAGCCGACGATCCCGGCCGCGACCAGTTGCTCTCGCCGGAGCATGTTGAGATCGTAGAGCGGTGCGGCGACACCCCCCAGTCGATCGCCGAACTCGCTGCCACCCTGGACCTCCCTGTCGGAGTGGTCCGGGTCCTGGTCGGCGATCTCGTCGAGGACGCACTGGTGCATGTAACCCGTCCCGTTCCGCCGGCCGAACTGCCGGATGTGAGCATTCTCCGCGAGGTGATCAATGGTCTTCGGGCGCTCTAGCCGCCGAACGCCGCCCGTCGAGCCGGTGACTCTGAAGATCCTGGTCGCGGGCGGATTCGGCGTGGGCAAGACGACTCTGGTGGGCGCGGTCAGCGAGATCAGACCGCTGCGTACGGAGGAGACGCTGAGTGAGGCGGGTCGTCCCGTCGACGACACCGCTGGCGTCGAGCAGAAGACGACCACCACTGTCGCCATGGACTTCGGGCGTATCACGCTCCGCCAGGACCTGGTGCTCTATCTCTTCGGCACGCCGGGCCAGGACCGCTTCTGGTTCCTCTGGGACGAGCTGGCGCAGGGGGCGCTGGGTGCGGTTGTGCTCGCCGATACCCGCCGCCTTGAGGACTCCTTCGGGGCCATCGACTACTTCGAACGCCGATCCATTCCCTTCACCGTCGCCGTCAACTGCTTCGAGGGGGCGGGTCGTTTTCCCGGCGAGAGCGTACGGGCCGCACTCGACCTCGACCCCGAGGTGCCGCTGCTGATGTGCGACGCGCGCCAGCGCGAGTCGGCCAAGGAGGTGCTGGTGGCGGTCGTTGAGCACGCGCTGGCCCGCGCCGACAGGCAGCGCGAACACGCGGACGCCTGAAACCCGCGCCGACAGGCAGCGCGAGCACGACGCCTGGCCGCCCCGTCGGCCGTCGGCGCGAGCACGCCGTCAGCCGACCGACAGGCGAGCCACGGCCCGTACCCCCACCGACTGGGGTACGGGCCGTGAGTCAACATGGGGTCACTCGTCGCCTTCCTCGTGCCAGCCGAAGCTACGCTCCACCGCCTTGCGCCAGTTGTGGTACTCGCGCTCGCGGGTCTGCGCCTCCATCCGCGGCGACCACTCCACATCGCGCTTCCAGTGCGCCTTGAGCTCGTCGAGGTCCGACCAGACGCCGGTCGCGAGCCCCGCCGCGTACGCGGCCCCCAGACACGTCGTCTCGGAGACCTTCGGCCGGATCACCGGCACCCCCAGCACATCCGCCTGATGCTGCATCAGCAGATTGTTGGAGGTCATGCCGCCGTCCACCTTGAGTGTGGTGATCTGCACCCCGGAGTCCTGGTACATCGCGTCGACTACTTCTCGGGTCTGCCAGCTGGTCGCCTCCAGCACCGCCCGCGCCAGATGCGCCTTGGTGACGTACCGGGTCAGTCCGGTGATGACACCGCGTGCGTCGGAGCGCCAGTACGGGGCGAAGAGCCCGGAGAAGGCCGGCACGATGTACGCCCCGCCGTTGTCGTCCACGCTCGCCGCCAGCGTCTCGATCTCGTCGGCGCTGCGGATGATGCCCAGCTGGTCCCGGAACCACTGCACCAGCGCGCCGGTGATCGCGATCGACCCCTCCAGGCAGTACACCGGCGCCTCTTCGCCGATCTTGTACCCCATCGTGGTGATCAGCCCGCTCTTCGACGCCACGGGCCGGTTGCCGGTGTTGAGCAGCAGGAAGCTGCCGGTGCCGTACGTGTTCTTGGCCGTGCCCGTGTCGTAGCAGGCCTGCCCGAAGATCGCGGCCTGCTGGTCGCCGAGCGCCGAGGCCACCGGTACACCCGCGAGCTGGCCGACGGCCGTCCCGTACACCTCCGCCGACGATCTGATCTCCGGAAGCACCGCCTGCGGCACATTCATTGCCGCCAGGATCGCCGGATCCCACTGCAGGGTCTGCAGATTCATCAGCATCGTGCGCGACGCGTTGGTCACATCGGTGACATGGACACCACCCTCGGTGCCGCCGGTGAGGTTCCAGATCAGCCAGGAGTCGATGGTCCCGAAGGCGATCTCACCGCGTTCGGCCCGGCCGCGCAGCCCGGGCACATTGTCCAGCAGCCAGGCCGCCTTGGGCCCGGAGAAGTAGCTCGCGAGCGGCAGTCCGGTCGCGTCGCGGAAACGGTCCTGCCCGTCCGTGCCGCCGAGTTCGTTGCAGAGTGCGGAGGTACGCGTGTCCTGCCAGACGATCGCGTTGTGTACGGGCTTGCCGGTCGCCCGGTCCCAAAGAACCGTCGTCTCCCGCTGGTTGGTGATGCCGAGGGCACTGAGCTGGTCGGCCCGCAGGCCAGCCTTGGCGATGGCCCCCGCCACCACCGCCTGCACCTTGGACCAGATCTCGGTGGCGTCGTGCTCCACCCAGCCCGGCTTGGGGAAGATCTGACGGTGCTCGCGCTGGTCGACGGCGACGATCGCGCCGTCCTGGTTGAAGATGATGCAGCGGCTGGACGTGGTGCCCTGGTCAATTGCGGCGACGAATTTGTCCGTCATGACGTCCTCTTGTCGAAGTGGCCGGAAGGCCTAGAAGGCTGCGTTGAATATGAGGCCGGCCAGCAGCCCGCCGATCACGGGCCCGGCCACCGGCACCCAGGCGTAACCCCAGTCGGAGGTGCCCTTGTTGGGGATCGGCAGCAGTGCGTGGGTAATGCGTGGTCCGAGGTCACGCGCCGGGTTGATGGCATAACCGGTCGGCCCGCCGAGTGAGAGACCGATGCCGACGACCAGCAGCGACACCAGCAGGATGGAGATGCCGGAGCCGTAGATCCCGGCGTCCTGCCCGGGTATCTGCCCGATGCCGATGCCGTCGTTCTTGCCGAAGGCGAGTATCGGCAGCACCAGGCCGATCGTCGCGATGATCTCGGTCATCACGTTGGCGACGGGATTGCGGATCTCCGGACCGGTGGAGAAGATTCCGAGCGTGGGCTGTGCGTTCTTCTTGTCCGCGTTGGCCTGGAACTGCGCGAAGTAGACGAGAT
Source organism: Streptomyces sp. V1I1 (assembly GCF_030817355.1). NCBI lineage: Bacteria > Bacillati > Actinomycetota > Actinomycetes > Kitasatosporales > Streptomycetaceae > Streptomyces > Streptomyces sp. V1I1. Next base: position 7,089,794 of record NZ_JAUSZH010000001.1, read on the forward strand.
AGGCGAGTACGGCGCCGAGGATCGCGCCGACCATCTGCGCCAGGATGTAGAGCGGCACCTTGCTCCACTCCCCGGTGTCGACGGCGACGCCCAGCGTCACGGCCGGATTGAGATGCCCACCCGACAGCGGCGCGGCTGTGTACGCGCCCGCCAGCACGCCGAAACCCCAGCCGAAGGCGATGACGACCCACCCCGAGGCCCTTGCCTTGGAGTGGTGGAGCGTGACGGCGGCGCAGACGCCCGCGCCGAAGAGGATGAGTATCGCGGTGCCGATGACCTCACCGGTGAATATGTCTCCATTGCTCATGGCGGCTCCTATGCCCTCGGCCGGGGCCTGGGCCCCGGTCCTCCGTGCAGGATGCGTGCTCCATGGCGTTCCATGGCTACGGAGCCGGAGGCAGGGGAGTCTCCCGCACCCCGCCGGCGTCCGTGACGAGCGTGGTGAGCGTGCCGAAGTGCGGCGATGCCGACGAAGAGGCAGTGTTCACCGGCCGTGATGGGGCGTCAAGGTCGTTGACAGCAAGCGCAGTTCACGGCTTGTGTGTTTGACACGGTACCGGGGAACGTAAGGCGGCGGGAGGTTCGCCTTCAGGGTCGGCTCAGCGGACGGCGACGACCGCCGAGCCATGGCCGAACAGCCCCTGGTTCGCGGTGATCCCGGTGCGCGCCCCCGGCACCTGGCGCGCCCCGGCAGTGCCGCGCAACTGCCAGGTCAGCTCGCAGACCTGGGCGATGGCCTGAGCGGGCACCGCCTCGCCGAATGACGCGAGACCGCCGCTGACATTGACGGGAATCCGCCCGCCGAGCGCGGTTGCACCCTCGCGCACCAGCTTGGCGCCCTCGCCGGCCCCGCACAGCCCGATGTCCTCGTACCACTCCAGCTCCAGGGCGGTGGAGAGGTCGTACACCTCGGCGAGCGAGAGATCCTCGGGCCCGATGCCCGCCTCCTCGTACGCGGCCCCGGCGATCGAAGCCCGGAACGACTGCGGGAGCGGGTCCACGGCGGCGGCCGAGTCGGTCGCGATGTCCGGGAGGTCGAGTACGGCCTTCGGATAGGTCGGCGAGACGGTGGAGACCGCGCGGATACGGACCGGCTCGCCGGCCCCGTGCCGGCGCGCGAAGTCCATGCTGGAGAGCACCAGCGCGGCCGCGCCGTCGGACGTCGCACAGATGTCGAGCAGCCGCAGCGGATCGGCGACCACCGCGGAGGCGGCCACCTCCTCGGCCGAGACGGCCTTGCGGTAGCGGGCGTTGGGGTTGAGCGCCCCGGCCGCCGCGTTCTTCACCTTGACCAGCGCGAAGTCCTCGGCGGATTCGCCGTGCAGGGCCATACGCCGGCGGGCGTGGAGCGCGAAGTAGGCGGGGTTGGTCGCCCCGAGCACCCGGAAGCGCAGCCAGTCGGGATCGTCGGGCCGATCGCCCCCGGCCGGTGCGAAGAAACCCTTGGGCGCGGAGTCCGCCCCCACCACCAGCACCACGTCCGCCATACCCGCCAGGATCTGGGAGCGCCCGGTGTTGATCGCCTGCGCGCCCGATGCGCAGGCCGCGTAGACGCTGCTGACGCGTGCCCCCTGCCAGCCGAGCGCCTGCGCGAAAGTCGCTCCGGCCACATACCCGGGATAGCCGCAGCGCATGGTGTCCGCGCCGACCACCGACTGCACCTGCCGCCAGTCGATCCCGGCATCGGCCAGCGCGGCTCTGGCCGCGGCCGTGCCGTACTGGACGAAGCTGCGACCCCATTTGCCCCAGGGATGCATTCCGGCCCCGAGGACCGCCACCTCGCCGCTCATGACGCCACCCCCACGGGCCGCCAGTGCCAGGTCGTCCAGACCGTCTCGGCGTCCTCGTTCAGCACGCCGGGCACGACCTCGACCTGCATCCCGACCGCGAGATCGGTGACTCTCACGCCCGGCACGGCCTGCCCGAGGACCACCATCCGCTCGGCCTCGAGCTCGACGGCGACGAGTGTGTACGGCTCCCACTCCGCATCGGGGTCAGAGACGTACGGCGCAGGTGGTCGATAGCGTCCGTCCGTGTACGACCACACCCGTCCCCGCTTGGACAGGGGCACCTCCGCCAACTCCCCGCCGCCGCATGCCGGGTTGCGGCAGAAGGAGTCCTCGCGCGGGAAGAAGACCGACGCGCAGGCCGCACAGCGGGTGCCGAGCAGCCGGAAGTCCTCCTCATCGCTGTCCTGCGTGAACCATCCGGCCACCACGGGTGTGCGCGTCAAGATCCCTCCCCGGCCCAGCAATCTGACGAAACGTCAGAAGTGTGCCACGGGTCAGCGGCTCTCGGCGAGCCACTTGGCGGCGGTCTCGGCCAGTTCCCGGTCCCTGCCCGCCAGCATCATCCGGATCATCTGCACGTCACCCCGCAGCGACCAGGCCGGATGCCCGAAGGTCGCGGGGTTGTTCTTCTCGATGAAGAAATGCGCGGGCCAGGCCGTTCCGTAGCCGATCAGCGGCAGGGCGGCCGCATACCGCTTCCGGCCGCGCGCCAGCCCGTACGCGCTGACCGCGAGTCCGGTCAGCGTGCCGGTCAGATGGACCCACCGGGTGGCCGCCCTGGAGTGCATCGCGACGTAGTACGGCCAGAACTCCTCGTACGAGTCAAACGTCTGCTGCGTCATGGCCGCACCGTAATCCCTCGGCAGTGAACCGGATACGGCCCGGCCGCGTCCGATATCGGAGAACGGGCGGCCGGAGCCTACGGGGGTGGTCCCGGCCGCCCGTTCCGCAGCTGCCTCCCTCAGTGCCCGGCGACCGAACGCCAAGCGACGGGGAAGTCGAAGAAGGTGTCCGGGAACGGCTCCGGCTTGTAGGTGAAGTGCCACCACTCCTCGGGCAGATTCACAAAACCGACCGCACTCAGAGCGCCCTTCAGCAGCTGCCGGTTGGCGCGCTGCTTGCCCTGGATCCTGGGGTCATCGGTGTGCGACAGCGTGTCGAAGCAGTCGAAACCGGTCCCCATGTCCACGGAATTGTCGGGAAACCGCTCGGACTTGGGCGCATAACAAGGGACGAGAGGCTCGCCGGGAATGTACGGCCTGGTTGGCAGGGCAGGCAGCTTCACGATGGTGAGATCGACCGTGCTGCCGCGGCTGTGCCCGGACTTCTCCGCGATGTAACCGTCGGCGAACAGCCGCGACTTGTCGACTTGGGGATAGAACTCCTTCTTCATGGTCTCGTCATCGAGGTCCTTGGCCCACCGAACGAAGTGGTCGACGGCCCGCTGAGGCCGGTAACAGTCGTACACCTTCAGCGAGTAGCCCTGACGGAGCAGCTTCGACTGCGCCTTGTGCAGCGCCTGGGCGGCGGGCCGGGTGAGGATGCAGAGCGGCTGGCGGTAGCCGTCGACGGGTTCACCCACGAAGTTGTGCCGGGTGATGTAGCGCATCTCCTGGATGATCGTCGGGTCGACGGAGCGCAGCGCCACGAACTCCCTGGGTGCCTTCGGCTCGGACTCGGCCTGCGCCGCGGGGGCGGCGGTGACGGCGAGGAGTGCGGCGGCCGTCGCTACGAGGGTGCGGAAAGCGGAAGCAAGTCCTGTCATGCGCACAGGCTTTACCAGTTCCCGGCCCTGCGGGAAAGGGTGATCGGATACAGTCCGCGCGTGTCCATGGACTCCCACTGCGGCAACTGCGGGGCGCCGTACGGCTCCCTGACGGGCTGGCCCCGCACCTGCCCGGCCTGCGGCGAGACGGCCTACCGCAATCCGCTGCCGGTCGCTGTCGCGCTGCTGCCCGCGTACGACGCCGACGGCACCGGACTCGTCATCATCACCCGCACGATTGAACCGAGGCGCGGAGGCATCGCACTGCCGGGCGGCTACATCGACCACGGTGAGGACTGGCAGCAGGCAGTCGTACGGGAGTTGGCGGAGGAGACCGGCATCGAGGCCTCGCGCGAGGAGGTTCACCTCGCGGACGCACTCAGCGCGCCGGACGGCCATCTGCTCCTGTTCGGCCTCCTGCCACAACGCCCGGCAGCGGACCTCCCACCGCCGACCCCGACGCCCGAGACGGCGGGCTGGCACCTGCTCCATGAGTCGACGGAGCTGACGTTCCCGCTGCACACGACTGCGGTACGAAAATGGTTCGAGGGACGGTACGCGTAGTCACCCGGCTTCGTGGGTGCCGTGGGCCGGGGCCCCTACGCCCCCAGCCCCCGCACCCGTACCCGCCACCTCGGCGGGCCGGACCGGTCCCCCTTGACCTGCTTCACCACGACCCGCCCGTCCACCAGCCGCGACGTGTACCGCTCCACCTCCGCCTCCTCCCAGCCGTCCCCCAGGTCCGGGACCACCAGCCCCCCGCCCCCGCGCCTCTCGGCCGGCGCCCACACCTCCAGCTCGATCCCGCCGTCCGCGCCCCGTACCGGAATCACCGCACCACCCCGCGCCAGTACCGGGATCCGCGACAGCGGAGCGTCCACCAGCACCTGCCCGGGCCCGTCGTAAGCCTGCCCCGTCGCCGTGTCGTACCACCGGCCGCGCGGCAGCCGCACCGCCCGTCGGTCCGTCCCGCTCTCCAGCACCGGCGCGACCAGCAGCGCCTCACCGAGCAGAAAGGCGTCCTCGCAGTCGCGCAGCATCCGGTCCTCCGGACTGCTCCACCACAGCGGCCGCACATACGGCGCCCCCGTCAGCCGCGCCAGATGCGCCAGCGTGACGAAGTAGGGCCGCAGCCGCTCCCGTTCGTCGAGAGCCGCCTTCGCATGCGCGAGGACCTCGGGCCCGAACTCCCACGGCTCCCTGCGCCCCGCGCCGATCGCCGCATGAGTGCGGAACAGCGGCAGCTGCGCCCCCAGCTGGAACCAGCGCAGATACAGCTCGGGCGACGGACTGCCGTCGAATCCGCCCACATCAGGACCGGAGTACGGCACGCCGCACAGCCCCAGCCCGAGGACCAGCGAGAGCGAGGCCCGCAGCCCGGGCCAGCCGGTGGACACATCGCCGGACCAGGTGCCTCCGTACCGCTGCATACCCGCCCAGCCGGAACGCGAGAAGAGAAACGGCCGTTCCTCCGGACGCAGCCGCCGCAGTCCCTCGTACCCGGCCTGCGCCATCGCGAGACCGTACACATTGTGGGCCTCGCGGTGATCGCCGCCCCGCCCCTCCAGCGCGTGCCGGGCCGAGCGCGGCAGCGTCATGTCGCCGAAGGGCGCGAAGGACACCGGCTCGTTCATGTCGTGCCACACCCCGGAGAAGCCTTGCGCCAGCCGCTCCTCGTACAGCTCTCCCCACCACCGGCGGACCGCCGGATCGGTGAAGTCCGGATAGACGCACTCGCCCGGCCAGACGACGCCCCGCACCTCCCCGCCCCGCGGATCGCGTACGAACGCCCCGGCCGCCGACCCGCTGTCGTACACCCCGTTCCCGCGCTCCGCCTTCACCGCCGGATCGACGATGGAGACCAGACGCACCCCGTCCTCGCGCAGATCCTTCGCCATGCCAGGCAGGTCGGGGAACTTCTCGCGGTCGACGGTGAACACCTGATGCGCGTCGTAGTGGTCGATGTCGAGATGGACGGCGGACAGCGGCAGCTCCCGGTCCCGGTAGCCCGCGACGATCCGGCGCACCTCCCGCTCGCTGCCGAAACCCCACCGGGCATGCTGCGGTCCCAGCGCCCAGGCCGGCGGCAGCGCGGGCGCGCCCGTCAGCTGGGTCCAGCCGGCCAGCACGCGCGCGGGAGGCCCGACCACCACCCAGCAGCGCAGCGGCCCGCCGTCCATGCGCACCTCACTGGTGCCGGGCCGGTCGTGCCCCGAGCCCGCGCCCTCCTCGCCCTCGTGCAGGGTGACCCGGCCGTCCCACGAGTTGTCGTGGAAGGCGAGATGGGTGCCGGCGTCCGCCACCACCAGCTGGACGGGCATGTTGATGTACAGCGGGTCGTCGCCGGGACCGAAGGTGCCCTTGGGGTCGGTGTTCCACAGCCGGTATATGCCGCCCCGCAAGCGCGGTCCGGAGGCCCGCCCGCCGAGCCCGAAGAAGCGCGCGTCCGCAGGCACTTCGGTCCGCTGCACCCACCGTGCCGGACCGCCCCGCACCGGCTCCCACCAGCGCGGCGGCAGATCCCGGCGCAGAACGACACCGCCCGGCGTACGGATCTCCACGGCGCCGTTGCGGGAGACCTCCACGGTCACCCGCTCCGACACCACCCGCCAGCCGCCGTCCTTGTCGGGCTCGAGCTCGGCACGCGGATCCGGCTCGGGAGGCTCGCCGGCGAGTGCGTACGACGGCTCGGGCCCCGCGCCGTCCCAGCCCCAGAAGACCGTGCCGCCCGCCGTGACCCGGATGCGCAGCTCCGAACGTGCGAACCGGAGGATGCCGCCCCCGGGCAGCGGCTCGGCGCCGGACACGGGCCCGGGCACCCGCGCCCGCTCCGCCCCCCTCGTCGGCAGCTCCCGGGCGTCGGTCCGCCGCTGCCGCCAGGCCGAGCGTGCCGCGCGCAGCCCCTGCGCCGTTCCGAAATTTCTTACCGAGCGCACCAGATCCCGACCGTCCATGCAGCTCAGCCTGCCATCCGGCCAGGCGGATGTGGGGTTTGTTCAACTCCCGTTCACCCGTGGTCAGAGCACATATTCCCGCGCCCGACCATGGGTGGAGAGCCCTGGTGCGAAAGACGATCACATGGCATCGTCCGTGTCAGCCGCGTCACGCGCACACCCCGCACGTGCGCGCGACGCACGCAGACACCGCGTAGAGCCACCCGGGAGCCGCCCCATGACCTCAGCAGCGAACCCTGCCCCCCTCTGGCAGCCGGACCCGGACCGCATCGCCGCCGCCCGGATCACCCGCTTCCAGGCATGGGCCGCCGAACGCCACGGGGCCCCTGCGGAGGGCGGCTACGCGGCGCTGCACCGCTGGTCCGTCGACGAGCTCGAGACCTTCTGGCAGGCGGTCGCCGACTGGTTCGACGTGCGGTTCTCCACTCCGTACGAGCGTGTCCTCGCGAATTCCGCCATGCCCGGTGCCCAGTGGTTCCCCGGCGCCACGCTCAACTACGCGGAGCATGCACTGCGCACCGCCGAGGACCCGTCCCGCGCCCATGACGTGGCGCTCCTGTATGTGGACGAGACACATGAGCCGACCCCGATCAGCTGGTCCGAGCTCCGCCGCCAGGTGGGCGCTCTCGCCGCCGAACTGCGCGCCCTCGGCGTACGCCCGGGGGACCGCGTCAGCGGCTACCTGCCCAACATCCCGCAGGCCGTCACCGCCCTCCTCGCCACCGCGGCCGTCGGCGCGGTATGGACCTCCTGCGCCCCCGACTTCGGCGCCCGCAGCGTCCTCGACCGCTTCCAGCAGGTCGAGCCGGTCGTCCTGTTCACCGTCGACGGCTACCGCTACGGCGGCAAAGTGCACGACCGCACGGAGACCGTCGCCGAGCTGCGCCGCGAACTCCCCACCCTGCGCGCGGTGATCCACATCCCGCTGCTCGGTACGGAAGCCCCCGAGGGTGCTCTCGACTGGTCGGCGGTCACCTCTCACGACACCGAACCGGTCTTCGAGCAGGTCCCCTTCGACCACCCGCTGTGGGTGCTCTACTCCTCCGGTACGACAGGCCTGCCCAAGGCCATCGTCCAGTCGCAGGGCGGCATCCTGCTGGAGCACTTCAAGCAGCTCGGCCTGCACTGCGACCTCGGCCCCGAGGACCGTTTCTTCTGGTACACCTCGACCGGCTGGATGATGTGGAACTTCCTTGTCTCCGGCCTGCTCACCGGAACGACGGTGGTCCTGTACGACGGCAGCCCCGGCTACCCCGACACCGGCGCCCAGTGGCGCATCGCCGAGCGCACCGAAGCCACCCTCTTCGGCACCTCGGCGGCGTACGTCATGGCCTGCCGCAAGGCCGGCGTCCACCCCGCCCGGGACCACGACCTGTCCCGTATCAAGTGCGTGGCCACCACCGGCTCCCCGCTCCCGCCCGACGGCTTCCGCTGGCTGCACGACGAGGTGGCGGACGACCTGTGGATCGCTTCCGTCAGCGGCGGCACGGACGTGTGCAGCTGCTTCGCCGGCGCGGTGCCTACCCTGCCCGTGCACATCGGCGAACTCCAGGCCGCCTGCCTCGGTACCGATCTTCAGTCCTGGGACCCCCAGGGCAAGCCGGTCATCGACGAGGTCGGCGAACTGGTCGTCACGAACCCCATGCCGTCCATGCCGATCCGGTTCTGGAACGACCCCGACGGCAGCCGCTACCGCGACAGCTACTTCGAGATGTTCCCCGGCGTCTGGCGGCACGGCGACTGGATCACCATCACCGACCGCGGCTCCGTCGTCATCCACGGCCGCTCCGACTCCACTCTCAACCGCCAGGGCGTACGGATGGGCTCGGCCGACATCTACGAAGCCGTGGAACGTCTCCCCGAGATCCGCGAATCGCTGGTCATCGGCCTGGAGGAGCCGGACGGCGGCTACTGGATGCCGCTCTTCGTCCACCTCGTCGAAGGCGCCGCTCTCGACGACGACCTACGCGACCGGATCACGCGGACGATCCGCGAACAGCTCTCCCCACGCCACGTCCCGGACGACATCATCGAGGTCCCCGGCGTCCCGCACACCCTCACCGGCAAGCGCATCGAGGTCCCGGTGAAGCGCCTCCTCCAGGGCACACCAATGTCCAAGGCGGTCAACCCGGGCTCGGTCGACAACCTCGACCTGCTGCGCTTCTACGAGGCCCTGGCCCGCAACCGCTCCTAGCGCCCCGAAATCAAGCCTCGCCGGCGTTTGAGGCGCGGGGGCTGGGGCGGAGCCCCAGTTACGGGAAGGGGCGGGGTGGGGGAAGGCCCGCCGCAGGCGCTCCCGCGCCATTGTCAGTGCCGTCGATTACGTTGAGTCACCAGTAATCGACCGCACCCAGGGGGAGAAATGGCGTACACGAAGCAGCCGAAGCAGCCCAAGCGGCCCAAGCAGGCCAAACAACCCAAGTCGACCAACCATTCCACGCGCCGGCCCCCCAAGACCGACGCAGCCCTCCGCCGCACCCTCCGCCGCGAAGTCCCCAGCACCGTCGCCCTCCTCGCCGACGAGCACGACTTCACCGTCATGCGCCACTACCGCACCTTCACCTTCGACGACCACCCGACCTACCTCCGCCAGATCGAGGCCCTGCTCAAGACCCTCGCCGGCAGCCAACTCCACACCACCGTCGCCCTCTTCGACCCGGAGGACTTCGCGGAGTACTGCGCAGAAGCAGGCCTCGACCCGGACGCCGCCGCCAGCCGCAGCCGGTACACAGCCGAAATCGCCGCCCGCGGCACCGGCCTCATGTACACGGGACAGCCGCTCGACAACCTGCTGCCGCAACTGATCAACAGAGCCGTCCGCCAAGCCACTTGGGAGTACGCGACCATGCTCCTCGCCGACCTCGGCGAGTGCGCAGACTGCGGCCAGGACATCGGCCGGGCCGCCTTCGACCGGGCCTCCCGCATCCTGATGCGACTGCTCGAAGCGGCGGGACCAGGCAGACACCACCTCGTCTGCAGCGTCCCTGCCCCAGACGAACAACTCCTCGCCGTCCTCCACACCGACGCGCCCTCGGATGAGCCCGCACAACTGGACGCATCCGAGGGCGCCGAGTTCGTCACCGTCCTCGCGACAGGCATCGCCCTCGAAAGCCCCGGAGGACTGGTGCTGCGCACGAGCACCGAGGGCGCCCCGGACCGCCTCCACGGCTGGCGGCTCCACCAGGGCCGCCTCCTCCCGCTCACCGCGGGCGAGGTCTTCAGCGCCTACTGCACGGACGCGGCCACCGGCGAACCACTGTCCCCCGAGCCCGGCGTGGAGTACTGCGCGGGCTTCGACACCACCACCGACGATCCGGACAACCACCACTGAACGCCGAAGGGGCTCCCCGCCGTCCCCGGCAGGAAGCCCCTTCGATCACCTACTGACCAACCGCGTACCGACTACTCGCCGGAGAGCACCGCCTGCGCGGCGACCCGCGCCTCGTCCGCGGTGTCCGTGGCACGCGCCGCGGCCGCAGCCCGCTCGCACTGAGCGAGCGTGTACTTCGCCAGCGTCGCCCGGACGTACGGAATCGACGCCGCACCCATCGACAGCGAGGTCACACCAAGACCGGTGAGCACACACGCCAGCAACGGATCGGAGGCAGCCTCACCACACACACCGCAGCTCTTGCCCTCGGCCTTCGCGGCCTCGGCCGACAGCGCCACCAGATCCAGCAGCGCCGGCTGCCACGGATCCTGCAGCCGCGACACCGCACCCACCTGACGGTCGGCGGCGAAGGTGTACTGCGCGAGGTCATTGGTGCCCAGTGACAGGAACTCGACCTCCTGCAGGATCGAGCGCGCCCGCAGCGCGGCGGACGGAATCTCCACCATCGCGCCGAACTTCGCCTTCAGCCCGGCCTCACGGCACGCGTCGGCGAACGCCTTCGCGTCGATACGGTCCGCCACCATCGGCGCCATGACCTCGAGGTAGACCGGCAGTCCGGCGACGGCCTTGGACAGTGCCGTCAGCTGGGTACGCAGCACCTCGGGGTGGTCCAGCAGGCTGCGCAGCCCGCGCACACCCAGCGCCGGGTTCGGCTCATCGGCCGGAGTCAGGAAGTCGAGCGGCTTGTCGGCCCCCGCATCCAGCACCCGCACGACAACCCGGCCCTCGGGGAACGCCTCCAGCACCTTGCGGTAGGCCTCGACCTGCTTCTCCTCCGACGGAGCCTGCTTGCTGTCGTCGAGGAAGAGGAACTCCGTACGGAACAGACCGACGCCCTCGGCACCGGCCTCGACCGCGGCCGGAACATCGGCGGGCCCGCCGATATTCGCCAACAGCGGCACCTTGTGCCCGTCGGACGTCGCGCCCGGCCCACTGGAAGCGGCCAGCGCGGCCTTACGCTCCGCGGCGGCCTTCTCCAACAGCGCGCGCTTCTCGTCGCTCGGCTCGACGAAAACTTCGCCGGTGCTGCCGTCGACGGCGATGAGGGTGCCCTCGGCCAGCTCCCTGGCACCCGGCAGCGCCACCACGGCGGGCACTCCGAGCGCCCGCGCCAGAATCGCGCTGTGGCTGGTCGGCCCACCCTCCTCGGTGACGAACCCGAGCACCAGCGCCGGGTCGAGCAGCGCCGTGTCCGCGGGCGCGAGGTCCCGGGCGATCAGTACATACGGCTCGTCGCTGTCCGGCACACCCGGCATCGGCACACCCAGCAGCCGCGCCACGATCCGGTTCCGCACGTCATCCAGGTCCGCGACCCGTCCGGCCAGGTACTCGCCGGCACCCGCCAGCAGCGCCCGGTACGCAGCGAACGCGTCGTACACCGCGCGCTCGGCAGTGCTGCCGACGGCGATGCGCCGATCCACGTCGGCCATGAGCTCCGGGTCCTGCGCCATCATGGCCTGGGCCTCGAGCACCGCCTGCGCCTCGCCCCCGGCCAGATTGCCCCGCGCTATCAGGTCGGCGGCCACAGCTTCCACGGCCTGGCGAGCGCGCCCCTGTTCGCGCTCCGCGTCCTCCGCCGGAATCTGCTTGGCCGGCGGCTCCAGAACCGCCGTACCCATGTGCCGAACCTCGCCGATCGCCACACCGTGGCTCACGCCGACGCCTCGAAGCGTTGTCTCCATTTCACCCGTCTCCGATTGAGCGACGGTCTGTGCCGCCGCGATGGATGTCCAACTCGCCGTCACTGCGACGTCGGCGTTACTGCCAGCCGAAGAGTGTGTCGCCGGCCTTCACGTCGCCGTCCTCGCGGACGTCGGAGAGGGAGTCGGCCGTGGCCTCGAGCGCCACGACCGGGCAGACAGCGGACTTGCCCGCGGCCTCGACGGTCGACGGGTCCCAGCGCACCACAGCCTGTCCGCGCTGAACGGTGTCGCCCTTGTTGACGAGCAACTCGAAGCCCTCGCCGTTGAGCTGAACGGTGTCGATCCCGAGGTGCGTCAGCACACCGTGCCCCTGGTCGTCGACGACGACGAAGGCGTGCGGGTGAAGGGAGATAACGATGCCGTCAACGGGGGCGACGGCCTCCGACGGCTCACGCACGGGGTCAATAGCGGTACCCGGACCGACCATCGCACCGGAGAACACCGGGTCCGGCACGGCCGCGAGTCCGATGGCACGTCCGGCAAGAGGGGACGTCACTGTGGTCATGGAGCCTCCCAGGGGCGGAGATTCGTTGCGTCGCCGTCGCTGCCTGCTTCCCGGACGGCGCGCTGTTCAGAAGGGTAAGTCATAGGAAGTCCTAGTTCCGCACGAGAGCTGCCAGTTGGCGGACCTAGGGGGCACCGGAAACGATTTGCCTCGTCACTCGGCGGCAGGTACTGTCGTACCCCTGCCTGACCCCAACGCGACTTTGAGTCGGGGGTCGGCAGCACCTATCAAGTCGAGATCCTAACTGGTCTAAACCTCTGCATGCCCGCAGGGTGGTGGTCAGGATGAGGGTAAAGAGCCTGATAGAGTTGGAAACACCGAAGGGAAGCGCCCGGAGGGCCCCATGAAAAGGGCCTGAAGGAAGCGTCCGTTCCTTGAGAACTCAACAGCGTGCCAAAAGTCAACGCCAGATATGTTGATACCCCGTCCATCTTCGGATGGTCGTGGTTCCTTTGAAGTCCTACTGGCCCATGTGGCGGGTAGGCATTTACACAGCGAGGATGCTGTGGACGGCAGGCCTTATTCCGGTCTGACCGTTCCGCTCTCGTGATGTGTGTCCCGATTACGGGAAAACATTCACGGAGAGTTTGATCCTGGCT